>JAZNYN010000033.1:0-2371 GCA_045594405.1 Anaeroplasma sp. | reverse complement strand
CTAATAGCATAGCGTTACCATATGAGAAACCAAATCCCATAGCACCACCAACAACAGTACCTACCATAGCATTTAAGCCCATACCAGAAGCTTGAGCTAAAGGCATTTTAGCAACTAATGCCATTAATAATGTACCAACTACTGCACCTAATGCTGTTGCGATAAATACAGAAGCCCAACGAACATCACTAACACCATCCCAAAGAATTTGGTTTGGATTAACTACTAGAATGTAAGCCATTGCTAGGAATGTTGCGATACCAGCTAAAATTTCAATTCTAACAGATGAGCCCTTCTCGCTGATACCAAAAAACTTATCAATTTTGTTCATTTCTTTAAACCCCTTTCTAAAAAATAAAAATCCGTCATCGACGGAACAATTTAAAGAAATGAAAAAATGCTCCGCCATAGTCCTAGATTTACGGTCTAGGGTAGAGACTGCTTCCCATATTAAAGCGTTATATGACTGGATCTAAAAAATAATACTATACAAATTATAACTTATCTTTTATTTCTTTAAAATACTTTTTTTATAATTTGACATAATTTGCATAGTTAAAAAAAAACAATCCCCCAACTTAGTTGGGGGAAGGATTAAATATTCTTCACAGCACTTACAATTCTTGCAATTGCTTCTTCAAATGGTAATTCTTCCTTTACCATTGTTTGTCTATCCTTAAATTCAACTATTTCTTCTGATGCAAGCTTACCACATGTAATGATATATGGAATACCGATAAGCTCCCAATCCTTAAACTTAAATCCTGGCTTAGAATTTCTATCATCTAACACTACTTCTACACCATTAGACTTAAGTGCATCATACATCTTATGAGCTAATGTGCTTTGAGCCTCATCAGCATAATTGATAGGAACTAAAACAGCATGATATGGTGCAATGTTAAGTGGCCACTTAATACCAAATTCATCATGGTATTGTTCAACGATAGCTTGAAGAGTACGAGTAACACCGATGCCATAACAGCCCATTACCATTGGAATATTTTTACCCTCTTCATTTACATAAGTCAGCTTCATTGCCTCTGAATACTTAGTTTGTAGCTTAAAGATTTGACCCACCTCAATACCACGTTCAAATACTAAAGGTTTACCACATACTGGACATAAATCGCCAGGCTGTGCATTCTTTAAATCACAAACAGTGCCATTAAAGTCTCTTCCAAAATTAGCATTAATATAATGATAGTTTAGTTCATTAGCACCAATTACTAAATTCTTCATATTAGCAATTTCATCATCAATATAAACCTCGCAATTAATACCCTTAGGTCCACAGAAGCCATTGATTGAACCAACCTTCTTAATATCCTCTTCTGATGCAAGCTCTAAATAATTTTCATTAGAGCCGATTGCGTTACAAACCTTAATTTCATTTACCTCACGATCACCACGAATAATAATCGCAACAATCTTATCATTTACGAAATCATGGTACATTACAGTTTTTGCAACTCTATTTGGTTCTACATTAAGATAGCTTGAAATTTCTTCAATAGTTCTCTTATTAATTGTTTCAACCTTTTCAAGTGGAAGCTCACCTGCAGCCTCCTTATCAATAAGCTTAATTGATGCCTTTTCAACGTCTGCAGCATATCCGCAAGCATCACAATAAGCTATTGCAGATTCACCAATATCTGATAGAGCCATAAATTGATGAGAGCCATTACCACCAATATTACCAGTATCAGCTAAAACCGCTTGATAATGAATACCTAATCTATCAAATACCTTAGAATATGCATTATACATATTTTGATATGATACATCTAAGCCTTTTTCATCCTTATCAAATGAATATGCATCCTTCATAATAAATTCACGTCCACGCATTAAACCAAATCGAGGTCTAACCTCATCACGATACTTAGTTTGAATTTGATACAAATTAATTGGAAGAGTTTTAGAACTCTTAATTAAGTCACGAGCCATAGATGTAAAAATTTCTTCATGAGTAGGGCCTAAACAAAATTCACGTTCATGACGGTCAGTAAGTCTCATTAGCTCTGGACCGTACTTGCTCCATCTACCTGATTCCTCCCATAGCTCCTTTGGTTGTAAAGCTGAACATAAAATCTCAATGCAGCCAGCATTATCCATTTCCTCACGAATTACCTTTTCAATTTTAGTTAATACCTTTAATCCTAATGGTAAGTAATTATATACACCTGCAACTAAATTTTTGATCATACCTGCTCTTAAAAGTAATACATGTGAATCAATTTTAGCTTCGTTAGGTGCTTCTTTTAATGTTGAAATTAACATTTTACTTGCTTTCATAACATCAAACTCCATTCTTTCAAATAAAAATCCATTTAATTATATCATAATTAAAATAACAAATCTATGCACT
>JAZNYN010000032.1:0-4956 GCA_045594405.1 Anaeroplasma sp. | reverse complement strand
ACTAGTAAGCTGGATGATAAGCATATCTATAAAATTGTATATTCATATTACTTTGAAGCTATAAAGGATATTATAGAATGCCACCATTTAGAATATGAAGATAAGTTTAATGTATCAAACATTAGATATTCTATAAAGGATGTAAAAACATACTTTGGACAATGTAATCCTAAAAAGAAAATCATTATCCTTAGTGCTAAGCTTGCTAAATATAAAAAGGAGCTTATTCTATCTGTATTAGCTCATGAGCTAGCTCATTTTAAATATCAAAATCATCAGTCTAGCTTTTACAATTACCTAGAGTCAATAATTCCGGGTTATCGTAAATTACAAAAAGAATTAAAGAGAACAAAATATAACGATAAATATTAAGGTTATTGTTGATTTTTAAGATAAATTAATATATAATAAATAGGCAAAATATGGAGGAATTGATTATGATCAATAAAGATAATATTTATGAATTAACACAAAACGGTGCTCAACAACTTAAGGATGAATTAGAAAAATTAAAAACTGAAGACCGTGTTAAAATAAGAGAAGCAATTAAGGATGCACGCGAACAAGGTGACTTATCTGAAAATGCTGACTATGCTTCAGCAAGAGAACAACAAGCTGCAATTGAAGCACGTATTTTAGAAATTGAAAATATTTTAAAGTATGCAACAATTATGGATGTTACTAATGTAACAGTTAAGTACATTGATTTAGACAAGACTGTTTCTTATGAAATTGTTGGTACTATTGAAGCAGACCCATTTGCTGGTAAGATTTCTAATGACTCACCTTTAGGTAAGGCTGTTTTATCACATAAGCCAGGTGAAGAATTCTATATTACTACTGAAAGTGGTAAGGAAATTAAGCTATTATTAGTATCTGTAAATTAATGATAAAAGGCTCATTGTGAGCCTTTTTATATTTTGTTATCCTTTAAGTCAAAATAAAGCTTTAATAAAGCACGTTTTTCTATACGAGAAACATAGCTTCTAGATATATTTAATTCATTAGCAATTTCTTTTTGCGTTTGAGCCTTTCTTTCTAGACCATATCTGCGATTGATAATATCGTATTCCCTTGAGGATAGATCCTGTAAGGCCTTTTGAAGCTTTTTATGTAGGTCTTTGTTTTCATAGGCCTTAGGAATATCAATATCCTTATCCTCAATAAAATCTAAGAGCTCAAGCTCATTTCCATCCTTATCAATCATGATTGGAGATTGAAGCTTAATGATATTTTTTTTGTTTTTGTTTGCTCTTAATGTCATTAAAATTTCATTTTCAATACATCTTGCCGCATAGGTAGCAAGCTTATTGTTTGAGTTTAGCTGAAAGGTATCTACAGCCTTTATTAAGCCTAGAATTCCGATTGAGAGGATATCATCCTTATCCTCATCTGTGTTTTCATATTTCTTTGCAATATGAGCCACAAGCCTTAGATTGTGCTCTATTAGCTTTCCTCTAGATTCCTGATTATGATTAATTATATAATCTCTAAGGTATTTTGCTTCCTCCTCTTCAGATAGCTTTTGAGGGTAGGATTCGCTTTTAATTGCCCCAATTATAGGCAAAAGAAACAATATCAAAAGATAAAACTCCTTTATTTTAATAAAAATTTATGTATAATATATGTGAGGTGTTTTAAGAATGATTAAGAAACTTATTCCAGATTATTACTATGACACAATTGAAGATATTCCATTCGATAAATTCTATGCAGATGGTTTTCGACTTATTCTAACAGATTTAGATAATACCTTAGTATCTTATAAGGTTTATGAGCCTGTAGCTGAAACATTTGCTTGGAAGGATAGGATGCAAGAATTAGGCTATGAGGTAATTGTGGTATCTAATTCAAAGAAGGATAGGGTAGATAGATTTTCTCAAGCCCTAGGGCTTCCTTATGTTAAGCATGCAATGAAGCCGCTTGTAAAAGGGTATAAGCGTGCGATTAAGAGGGTTGCATCAAAAAAATATAAGAAGGAAGAAATATTGGTGCTTGGTGATCAGCTAATGACTGATATATTCGGCTCAAAAAGATTAGGTCTAACAACAATTATTGTTACAGCTATAGATAGAAAAACAGAGGTATGGACTACTAGATTCAATAGAAAACTAGAAAGGTTCTTTTTAAAGAAAATTAAAAGAAAAATGCCTAAGGAATATGAAGAGAAATTAAAGGCATATGTAGAGGTTACTCATGGTACAAATTAAAAAATGTAAGGGCTGTGGAGCATTACTTCAGGACCAAGAGCCTAATAAGGCTGGCTTTGTCCCTGTTTTAGATTTTAAAAGTGCATATTGTAAAAGATGCTTTAGAATGAAGCACTATAATGAGCTTCCAAAGATTGTTGCCTCTAACGATGATTATGAGAAGGTAATCGATGATGTAATCAGTAAAAATGGTTTAATGATTTTTATTGTTGATTTATTTGCGTTTAAGGCAACCTTCAATAAAAAGATGATTGATAAGCTTAGAAATAAAAATGTTATTTTAGTGGCTAATAAATTTGATACATTCCCTAAGAGCACTAATGTAGCTAAAATGGTAGATTGGTTAAGCAAGGAGTGTGAAAAAATTTTCTTTAGGGTTGATGCAATACATATTGTATCAAGTAAGAAGGGATACTATATTGATGAGCTACTTAACACAATTGACTTTTTAAGAAAGGAAAGAGATGTGTATTTTGTAGGCTGTGCTAATGTTGGTAAATCTAGCTTAATCAATGCACTATTAAAGCGTAATTTAAATTACAAGGAGGATGTTATAGCAACATCACTTATTCCAGGTACAACATTAAATGAAATTAGAATACCATTCTTTGATGATAATAAGGCATTTATTGATACACCAGGTTTAATTAATGAAGCAGATGTATTAAATCAATTACTTCCTTTAAGCTATAAGGGTATTTTGCCTAGTGAGGAAATGAAGCCTGTTACCTATCAAATTACGAATGGTAACTCAATTTGCTTAGCTGGATTAGCTTCATTAAGCTTTGAACAAGAAGAAGTAATTAGTGTTACTACCTATACATCAAATAAGCTATATATACATCGTTGTAAGACTGATAGATTAGAGGATTTATTCAAAAATCAGCTTGGTAAGCTTCTTACCCCACCAACTGAAAAGGAAAAGGCCAATATTAAATACAATGAGCTTGAATTTATTTTTGATGGTAAGAATAAGAAGGATATATGGTTTTCTGGCTTTGGATTTGTATCTATTAAGGGTAAGTGTAAGGTTAGAGTTAAGGTGTTAGATAAGACTGAGGTATATGTAACAAATGCGATTATCGGATAAAGCAAAAAGCTTAGTTTTAGAAAAATATAAAAACGACCATCAAAATAGACTTAAGCATATTTTGGGTGTAGCAAAAATGGCTAAGGAGCTTGCACACCTTTATAATGTAGATGAAGAAAAGGCCCTTATTGCAGCGTATATGCATGATTATATAAAGTATGAATCTGAAGAGGATATGCTTAAGCTAATTAATGAAGCTGATAAGGAAGAATGCTTAGCATGTAAGGTCCTTTTACATTCATATGCATCTGCAAATATGTATCTAAGGTATATTGGTAATGATGAAGATATATATAATGCAATTAGAAATCATGTTTTTGGTAGACCTAATATGAGTAAATTAGAGGAAATTATATTAATCTCTGATTATACTGAGGAAAATAGGAAATACGAAAGCTGCATAAAATGTAGAGAGATTTTGTTAGATGGTAATTTAGAAAAGGCTATATATTATTCAACTAAAAAAACTATAGATTATTTAGAATCTTTAAATGTAGCACCACATTCACGTCAGTTGGCTGTGCTAGAAGAATATGGAGGAAAAATTCAATGACATTATTAGAAGTAATTTTAGAATGCCTTGACAAGGTTAAGGCAAAGGACATTTTAGTTTATGATACAAAGGAGCGTTCTCCTTTTTATGATAACATGATTTTATGTACTGTAGATTCTGAAAGACAGGCTACAGCTGTTATTAGCTATATTAAGGAGGATACATATCTTAATGGCTACGATGTTAGAAGCATTGATGGTGCTGAAACACCATGGGTTGTCGTTGACTGTAATGAGGTAATTGTATCAATCTTTACTAAGGCTGAACGTGAGCATTTCAATCTTGAAGAAATTTATAAGAATGTAAACTGTATTAAGAAAGATTAAAAAAAGACCACTTTTGTTGTGGTCTTATTTTTCTATCCAATATTCATCCATATATTCTTGATCAATATATTTTTTTAGTAGTCTATCTGAGCCTTCAAACATATATAGATTAATTGCCTCAATCATATGAAGGGTATCCTTTTCAGCCAGCTCAATTAGCTCCTCAAATGAATATTTATATTTTTTACCCTCAGCAATAAATTCATTATGCTCTTCGTTAAGTAGATCCTTATCGAATTGTTCTGTGTAGGTAAAGGTAATTAGCTTTCTTTTTTCTCTAAATCTAAACAAATCCATAAATTTAATTAGGAATACCTTGAATCTTGTTGGAGTAGTAGCAATGCTTGCATGAATCTCCTTGTTTCTTTTCATAGCACGAGTGAAGTATGAATGAGAACAGAAGAAGCCTAATGTTTTTGAAATGGGTGTATGAATTAGCTTTTCTACCTCATCATAATACATAAAGCCAGCTGGAAATACTGATGTTAGATTTTTATGAGCTAAATTAATATTATCATTCTTTAATGTATAGTAATAATCAAGCATTGTATTAATTCTATCTACTCTACGTCTTCTAGTTTTTTTTGCCTTAGTGTATGGGACAGTATATTTATCTAAATAGAAATGTGAAACTATTGCATACAATGCACATAGCTCTTCAAAGCTATCATCATTTTTACATTGCTTTATGCATTCGATTAGAAATGGATAAAAATGCTCAGCTCTATGTAGCTTTCTTGTAATTTTATATTCATCATTCTTAAAGTTGTTAATAAC
>JAZNYN010000031.1:0-5967 GCA_045594405.1 Anaeroplasma sp. | reverse complement strand
ATAAGATGTGACCATTAACTGCATTAGATGCATCCGATGCTAAGAATACAGCTGGACCAGCTAATTCATCAGCTTCTAACCAACGACCTGCAGGAGTTTTAGCAACGATGAAAGAATCAAATGGATGACGAGATCCATCAGCTTGTCTTTCACGTAAAGGAGCAGTTTGAGGAGTTGCAATATAACCAGGGCCTAAACCATTACATTGGATATTGAACTCACCATATTCAGAACAAATGTTACGAGTTAACATCTTTAAGCCGCCCTTAGCTGCTGCATATGCAGATACAGTTTCACGACCTAATTCAGACATCATTGAACAAATGTTAATAATCTTACCATGACCCTTCTTGATCATTGAAGGAATAACTGCCTTTGACATAATAAATGGTCCATTTAAGTCAATATCAATTACTTGACGGAATTCTGCTGCAGTCATTTCATGCATAGGAATTCTCTTAATAATACCAGCATTGTTAACTAAAATATCAACAACACCAACTTCTTCTTCAATCTTAGCAATCATAGCTTGAACAGCTTCTTCATCTGTTACATTACAAACATAACCATAAGCCTTTATACCAGCTTCCTTATAAGCAGCTAAGCCCTTATCTACTAAATCTTGATTAATGTCATTAAATACGATTGTAGCACCTGCTTCAGCTAAGCCTGATGCAATTGCAAAACCAATACCATAAGCAGCACCAGTAACAAGTGCAACCTTGCCGTCTAATCTAAAATCATTCATTTTCATTTTATTGTCCTCCTAAATTATCTTAAATCAGTTGTCTTGATATGATCCATATCATCAAATTCTTGATTTTCACCACACATAGCCCAAATGAAGTTATAGTTAGATGTACCAATACCAGAGTGAATACTCCAGCTTGGAGAAATAACTAATTGTTCATTATTCATTACGATGTGACGAGTTTCTTGAGGTTGTCCCATCATGTGGAATACAACATTATTCTCTGGAATATTATAGTAAAAATAAACTTCCATTCTTCTTTCATGTGTATGAGATGGCATTGTATTCCATCCTGAACCCTCTGATAATTCAGTCATACCCATAGCTAATTGACAAGATTTACATACATCTGGATGGATGTATTGATTAATAACTCTAGCATTTAAAGTCTTTGCCTCACCACAAGGACGATGATTTGCTTTTTCAAAATCGATATAATAAGTTGGATATGTTGTATGAGCAGGGCATGAAGAAATGTAGAATTTAGCAGGGTTCTTTGGATCAATAGACTCAAATACTACCTCAACTGTTCCCATACCAACGTACATACCGTCTTTTGATTTAATTTCATAAACCTTACCATCTAAAGTTACCTTACCAGCACCGCCAATATTTATAATACCTAACTCACGGCGCTCTAAGAAATATTTAGCACGTAATTCATCAGAGGTTTCTAAAGGTAATGCCTTATTAACTGGCATAATACCACCAGAAACAATACGGTCTTGATGAGAATAAACTAATAAAATTTCATCCTCCTCAAATACCTTTTCCATTAAATAGTGTTTACGTAATTCTTCTGTTGTATAATGCTTTGAATCCTCAGGATGATTAGCATATCTTACTTGTAATTTCATTTACTTTTCTCCTAATTTTTCTTTTATAAAATTAAAGCTAAATTTCATATCCTCTGGCTTAGAGCCTTCAAATACTAAATAAGCATTAGGACATTTTTCTTTAATTATTGGAAGCATATAATCAAAATTCATTATACCCTTACCAATACATGTTTGAATAAGCTTATCCTCACCAACAACATAATCCTTAATGTGGAATAATACAATTCTATCCTTAAATAATTCTAAGCACTCATCAAATATTTGACAATGCTTATCATGATTTTCCAAGGCTAAATAATTATAGATATCTACTATAAAATATTGATTAGGACTGTTAATAGCATCAGCTAATTTTTTTAGCATACTAGGCTTATACATGCAATGTCCAAATGCACCCTCAAGGGCGAAATTAGCTCCTACTGATTCAGCATATCTAGCGATATCAGTAAAAATTCTAACATTCTCATTAAATGCCTCTTCAGTTCTATTTAGTGGATTATAAGTCCACTTATCATCATTATATGAACCTGTTTCAGTACCTACTACTAAAGCCTCAAAATCATTTTCATATAAAAGATGCTCTTTAAATTTTGCAATATTCTTCTCTACTAATTCCTTATTAGAATGAACAGGATTAAAATATGCACCCATCATGCAGATTTTAATTCCTTCATTTTTAAAGGTATCACAGAAGTATTTTGCTTTGTCCTTGCTAAGAGTACCAGCAGCACCAGATTCACCCTCAATAGCCTTATTTAAAACTAATTGAACAGCATCAAATCCCACCTCATTAGCTTGCTTAGCAAGAGTAAGAGCGTTTGACTTTCCAAAATCATGAACTCTAACACCAATTTTCATAGGTACCTCCAAGATACAATAATATGAAGTGCTAAATTGCGGCACTTCATTTATTATCACTAGTAATTAACGTTGAACACGTCCGTTAGCATTACCACCAGCTAATGATTCAACTTCATCAACAGATACTAAGTTGAAGTCACCATTGATAGTGTGCTTTAATGCAGATGCAGCTACAGCAAATTCTAATGCTTCACCTTGAGTTGGCTTAGTTAATAAACCATGGATTACACCACCAGAGAATGAGTCACCACCACCAACACGGTCAATGATAGGATTAATATCATAACGCTTAGATTCATAGAATTCTTCACCATTATAGATTAAAGCCTTCCAACCATTGTGAGTTGCAGAGAATGATTCACGTAATGTAGAAATAACATACTTGAAGTTGAATTCCTTAGCCATTTGCTTAAAGATACCCTTGTATCCTTCAGCACCTGTATGACCACCTTCAACGTCAGCATCTGGCTTGAAGCCTAAGCATAATTCAGCATCCTCTTCATTACCAATACATACGTCTACATATTCCATTAATGGACGCATAATAGAAATTGCCTTTTCAGAAGTCCATAATTTCTTACGGAAGTTTAAGTCTACTGAAACAGTAACACCATGGTTCTTAGCAGCGATACAAGCTTGCTTTAAGCATTCTGCAGATGCATCAGAGATTGCTGGAGTAATACCAGACCAGTGGAACCAGTCAGCACCTTCAAAAATTGCATCAAAATCGAAATCCTCAGGTTTAGCCTCAGCGATTGCTGAATGAGCACGGTCATAAATAACCTTAGAAGGACGCATTGAAGCACCAGTCTCTAAATAATAAATACCAACACGGTCACCACCACGAGCGATATGCTCAGTATGAACACCATATTTTCTTAATGCATTAACTGCTGATTGACCAATTTCATGCTTTGGAAGCTTAGATACGAAATAAGCCTCATGTCCATAGTTAGCACAGCTTACTGCAACGTTAGCTTCGCCACCACCATAAACTACATCAAATGAATCTGATTGAACGAAACGAGTATTACCAGGTGTAGATAATCTTAACATAATTTCGCCCATTGTTACTACTTTTGCCATAAATTAATTTTTCTCCTTATTCTTTTATTATTTTTCAATTTTAATTTTAATAACAGCTTTTTCTACTAGTTCATCATTAGCCTTACATTTAGCTAGATGAACATCCTCTGTGTATACTAAAGCGAAGCCCTCTGAAAGTGGGAACATAATTCCACCCTCACAAGAATATTTTGTCACATCCTTAATGTCATTGTAAGGAGTTGTAACCTTAAGTGTAGGATTAGAAATGTGAGTATACCCAAACATTTCAGTTCCCTTTAATACAATTTGTAAATCCATATAGTTTTCATGATTTTCATAAAAGCATGCTTCAAGTGGATTTGCAACATATGTATCACGATTAATAAATACATTATCGTCATCAATAATTGTCTTTCCCTTAGGTAAAGCCAATAGATCATTGTTAAGAACATAATCGATTGCAGTATCAATGTTTTTAGCAATGCCTTTGTAGCGATATAAATCTACAAGCTTTCCAACTATCATAATTTCTTCTCCTTATCTTACAACCTCTGCACTACCATTTTGAACCATAAACGCTTCAATATCATCACATGATAAAGTAGACGCATCACCATAAATAGTATGCTTTAATACTGATGTATTTAATCCATATCTTACAGCATAAGCAGGATTTGTATAATCTAATAATAGGCCATGGATGACGCCAGATGCAAAGGCATCACCACCACCAATACGATCATAAATGTTAAACTTAATTGGATCAGTAAGCTCCCAAGATAATTCTTCATCATTTAGCTTAAAATAGTAGCCAGCTAATGAATTTTCTGTCGCGGAATATACAACTCTATCTGTACCAAAGATATAGTGTAGGTTGTATTTTTGAATCATTTTAGGGAATACATTACGACGTTTTTCTGATAATGTAAGCTCCTCCATTCCTGGATCTAAAGGAATTTCTAGAATTGTATTTGCATCATAGAAGCTAGCAAATACAACATTTACATATTCCATAAATTTCTTAAATACAGGACGAGCCTCTTCAACTGTCCAAAGTTTTGAACGATAATTAAAATCAAAGCTTACTGGAACTCCGTGCTTCATTGCTTCAATACAAGCACGTTCAGCAACCTTTCTTACTCTTTCACCTAGTGCTAGTGTTATTCCTGATAAATGGAACCAAGTAGCGCCATCGAAAATTTCATCCCAATTGAATTCATCTTCTTGGATACGAGTTATTGCAGAGTGCTTACGGTTGTAGATAACCTTTGAAGGTCTACCACCGAAGCCAGTTTCTAAGAAGTAAATACCAATTGTAGATGAACCTCTAACAACATATTGGGTATTAACACCATTAGCCTTAAGGTGTGTAATTGCACCATCACCTAACTGATTAGGTGGAAGCTTAGAAATAAAATATGTTTTATGCCCCATATGTGAAAGAGCTACAGCCACATTAGCTTCTCCTCCACCATAATTTACTAGAAAGGAATGTGACTGATTAATTGTAGAATAATCTGGAGTAGATAATCTTAGCATTATTTCTCCAAGAGTTAAAATTTTCTCCATATTAACCGTCCTTAAACTTTATATTTACTTTGATGCTCTAGCGTCTGCTACTGCTTGAACAAATTGCTTAGCTAATTCAGTAACGCCAGCGTAATCACCCTTCTTTGCAGGACCAGTTAAATCTGAACCAGTACCAACTGCAACAACACCTGCATTAATCCAATCCTTAACGTTATTTAGGTTTACGCCACCTGTAGGCATAATGTTAACTTGAGGAAGAGGACCCTTTACAGCCTTAACATAAGAAGGACCAGGTAATGAACCAGGGAATAGCTTAACGATATCACAGCCAGCCTCCATTGCACGGATGATTTCAGTAATAGTCATACATCCAGGCATATAAGGGATTTGGTATCTATTACATAGCTTAGCAGTATCTAAATCAAAGCCAGGTGATACAATGTATTCAGCACCAGCTAGGATAGCAGTACGTGCAGTTTCACTATCTAAAACTGTACCAGCACCAACAATTAGCTTTTCAGCAGGAATATTAGCCTTTAATGACTTAATAACCTCTGCACAACCAGGAACTGTAAAAGTCATTTCGATAGCAGGAATACCACCCTCTATACAAGCTTCTGCAATCTTAGTTGCAACTTCTTCGTTCTCAGCACGAACTACCGCAACAACACCTACGTTTGAAATGCGGTTTAAAACATCAAATTTCTTCATTTCTTATACCTCTTTTAATTTATTTTAAGATAAATTATATCTCATTTTATATTATAGTTTGTATTGCAGTATTTGTCAATTAAAGCGTTTACAATTTTTAGGTGTTTTAGGTGCTATTTTTTTTTAAAAAACCTGAAAAACTAAAATATAGCGTGATTTTTTTCTCTCTACATATAATTTCACAATTAAAATCATAAATTTTATTATTGCAGTAATTGTAATATTATT
>JAZNYN010000030.1:0-3534 GCA_045594405.1 Anaeroplasma sp. | reverse complement strand
ATTTTCATCAATGTTTAGCTCTTTCATGCTTGTTGGCATTCCAATTTCTTTAAAGAATTTCTTTACTGCTTCTACGCCATCAAGTCCATCCTTTAATGGATCATTTGTCTTAGCAATTCCCATTACTTGATTTGCAAATAGTTGGAATCTTTCAGGCATTACCTTACAAGCTAATTTTGCCCATGCTGGCCACAGTACAGATAAACCTGCACCATGTGCTACCTCATCAAACATTCCTGATACCTCATGCTCAATTTGATGAACTGACATTACATATTCTCTACCACAGCTAGTTAATCCATTATGAGATAAACTATTAGCCCACATCAATGTTGCACGTGCTTCATAATTTGTTGGATCATTGATTGCTGTTTTACCACAGTCAACAACTGCTTTTAAAATTCCAAGTGCAACATTATCAGTTACTGGTGTTGGTTCACCCTCTGAGAAAAATCTTTCTAGGGTGTGCATCATAACGTCAACTATACCACAGCCTGTTTGATACTTTGAAACTGTGTAGGTTAACTCAGGATTTAAAATGGCAAATAGAGGTCTATTTTCTTCACAATTAAATCCTCTTTTTTCTTTAGTTTCTTCATTAGTAATAACGCAGCTATTTGACATATCTGAACCAGCTGCAGATAGAGTTAATATAACACCTACTGGAATATGATCAGTTGGTGTTTTTTCTTTAATTGAGAATAGCCATGGATTAAAGTCAACCTTTGCTCCAACAGCAATTAATTTTGCAGAATCGATTACTGATCCTCCACCTACAGCAAGGATTAAATCAACATCATTCTCCTTAGCAATTTTAACGCCCTCTAAGGCTAAGGAGAGCTTCGGATTAGGAGAAACTCCACCTAACTCAACAAACGCGATATTCGCCTTATTTAGCTGGTCAATAACAGTGTCATAAAGACCACTTGCTTTAATTGATTTTGTACCATAATGTAGTAATACTTTTCTGATATTATATGACTTTAAAATTGCACCTAATTCTTCTTCCTTTTTCTTACCAAAAAATACCTTGGTTGGGGTATTGTAAATAAAGTCCTTCATTACTTTAAATCTCCTAAAAATGAGTCTCCAATTTTTTGTGCTTCAACACCGAAGTTTTCAGCTATAGTTTGACCTATATCTGCAAATGATTTTCTAGTACCTAAATCGCCACCAGCTAACCCCTTAGAGTAAACTAATACAGGCACATATTCTCTAGTATGATCTGTACCCTTCCAAGTAGGATCATTACCATGGTCTGCAGAAACGATTAATAAGTCGTTTTCATTCAATAAAGGTATAAGTTTACCTAGATCATTATCAAACTCCTCTAAGGCCCTTTTATAGCCCTCTACGTCTCTTCTATGACCATATAGCGCATCGAAGTCTACAAGGTTTGAAAAGCATATTCCAGTAAAGTCCTTTTGTGCTAATTCATTTGCAATTTCCATACCATGATGATTAGACTTTGTTTTATATGCTTCAGTAATTCCCATGGTATTAAAGATATCATTTATCTTACCAATTGATATTACATCATAGCCTTTTTCCTTAAGGTTATCTAATGTGGTCACATCAGTTGGTGATAATGCATAATCATGACGATTTGTTGTTCGATAGAATGTGTTACTAGACTCACCTAGGAATGGACGAGCAATGATTCTACCAACCATATATTCTTCCTTCATACAAATCTCTCTTGCAATTTCACAACAACGATAAAGCTCATCTAAACCGAAGGCTTCCTCATGACATGCAATTTGTAAAACTGAATCTGCAGATGTATAAACAATCATCGCACCAGTCTTAAGATGCTCCTCACCAAGATCCTTAATAATCTCTGTTCCTGATGCAGAAATGTTGCCGATAATTTTATGTCCTGTCTTTTCCTCTAGCTCATCGATTAGCTCCTTAGGAAAGCCAGTGTCAGTGAATGTTTTAAATGGTACCTGAGTATGAATACCCATGAACTCCCAATGACCTGTCATTGTATCCTTACCATTAGAAAGTTCATCCATCTTACCGTAATATCCTAAAGGTGCATCAACCTTCTTAACACCCTTGATGTCTAGGATATTTCCATAGCCTAAGCTTTCAAGTACAGGTAGATTAATTCCACCAGCTGCTGAAGCGATATGACCAATAGTGTTTGAGCCTTCATCACCATAGTTCTTACTAAGTGGTGCAGTTCCACAGCCTACTGAATCAATCACTATAAAAAATATTCTTTTATACATTTTTATTCCTCCTCGTTCTTTTTTGCTAGTGGATGTGTATGATCATACATATCCTTTAATTGACTTCTATCAATGTGAGTATAAATTTGTGTAGTAGATACATCCTCATGTCCTAATAGTTCTTGTACTATTTTAATATCAGTTCCACCACTTAATAGATGTGTTGCAAAGCTGTGTCTAATAGTATGTGGACTTATCTCCTTTTCTATTCCATTTTCCTTTGCTAGGTTAACGATATATTTATAGAAGCCTTGTCTACTCATCGCTTCACCCTTGTAGTTATAGAATAATATATCTGTTTTAACCTTAGCTAGCTCAGTACGTCCATCCTCAATATAGTTTCTTAAAGCTGTAACTGCCATATCGCCTAAAGGTACCATTCTTTCCTTATTTCCCTTACCAACGATTATCATATACTTTTCTCTTAAGTGAATATTAGAAAGCTTAAGCTCTAGAAGCTCTGTGATTCTTAATCCTGCAGCATACATAGTTTCCATCATCGCTTTGTTTCGTTGACCAATAGGAGTTGATGTATCAATAGAATCAAGCATCGCATTAATCTCGTCAATTGAAAGCACCACTGGTAATGACTTAGAAACCTTTGGTGTATCAATATGAACAGCGGGATTAGTTTTGCATATACCTTCAGTAAATAAGAATTTATGAAACTCTCTAATTGCAATTATTTTTCTTGAGATAGATTGAACTGATAAATCCTTTCTCTTTAATGATAGAATATATTTTTCAATGTGCTCTCTTTCAATTTCAGAAACATCTACAATTGACTGATACTCCTTCAAAAATTCAGCATATTTCTCTAGGTCTGTCATATATGCTTGAATTGTGTTTTTACTTGAACGCTTATCAGTTTGAAGATAGTATCTAAAATCTGAGAGCTCAAAAAATATTACATCTTTTTCTGGCTTCTTCATTTATACCTCCACAAATTCCTCAAACACTACATTAGCAATAAACAGCTTTTCATTGTTAATATAGATTTGATCATCATCAATTATTAATAATTTATTTTCTATATGCTTATTAAGATTAAAATCATCTAAAATATCAGTACCAAATTTTTCTTTATATTTACTGATACTAACACCCTTAGTTTTTCTTAATCCTAGCATCATAAATTCTTTTTTCGCGTTTTCCTTATCAATTATCACACTTTCCTCTAAAAACGCCTTAAAATACGAATTTATGCCCTTAAAATTGGTATATCTTACTCCATTTAAGTATCCTGATGCACTTAAACCAACACCAACATATTCTAAAGTATCCCAATATTTTAAAT
>JAZNYN010000029.1:0-9362 GCA_045594405.1 Anaeroplasma sp. | reverse complement strand
GAAAATCTGTTAATGATGATTCTGTTATTTGTAATTTCAATAAAAATTATGATGAGATTCAATACTATGTAGTTCAATATAGCAGAAAGCATAAACCAATCAATGTAAAGCTTGTATCAGAATATAATACTAATAATTCTTCTAAGATATTAGTACTTAAGAAAACATGCAAATATGTTAATATTATCATCAAACGAGTAAATGGTGTAGATATCAATATTAGAGTAATTATGCCTTTATCAGTAAAAAATATGAGATTATTCTCTCTTTGCTCATCATTATTGTTATTTACAAGTATATTTGCATTAAGACATTTCGTTACCTTGCTAATTTGTGGCAAATACTTTAAAACATTCCTTAATAGTGCTGAAAATCTAATAGGAATAGGGGTTTTAGCGTTGATATCTGTTGGTAATTATTTCTTCTCAGTATTAAATCTAAGAAGAAAAAATTCAAAGATTAGAAGTGGAGGTGCCCTAGAGTATGAGTTCTTTTAGTAATATTGAAAAATTCATTTATACAAAAAATAAAGAAGATGTAGTATCTTTATTAGAATACATTATTTTTAACGATGAACGTAACAATGAAAAATTTTTAGTGTTTAAATTTCAAAACAATTTGGATCAAAGATTAAACCAATTAAGATTTGAAATCGTTCAATATAACTCATTAGGAGATATACTTGTAAAAAGCGTTGTTGAATATGCACCAAATAGTGTAAGAGGTTATTCAAACTTTGTTCCTGATGCTAAATTCAAAGCACACTATGATTGTGCAAGTATTACTATTACATTACAAAAGGCAGTTTTTGAAAGAGTTTATTATGAGGATGGTAAGCTTAATCCTATAGTGTATAGTAAGAGTGATTTTAGAAATGATTTTACTAAGGAAAAGCTAGATTTCTCTCAAACCTCAAAAATCCCTCAGGAAATTCCTAAGCAAAAGAAAAGAGATCAAAAGGCGAAGGCTGAGAAGAGAAAATATAAAATCAAGGATATGACTAAGCAAAATAAATCTAAATTTGCCTTAGTTGGTTCTATATTCTTTTCAGTTTTATTATTAGCCTACTTTATTACTACTGCGATTATTTATCGTACTACTGCAACTGTTTTTACAATCGACGGAATCGATTATAAAGAAATAGATAAGGAGACACTTTCAATAGAGGGCTGTGATTCAAGTATAGCAGATGTAGTTATTCCTGCTGAGCTTGAAGATAAAACTATTGTGAACATTAGCACTAATGCTTTTAAAAATTCTAAGCTTAAGAGTATTAAGTTTTCTTCTGATATAGTTATTGAAGCAAATGCATTTGAAAATTGTAAAAATCTTCAAACTATTATTAATTCGAATTATGTAACTAGAATTGATAAGGAAGCGTTTAAAGGCTGTGTTTCTTTAAATAGTGTATCATTTGAAAATGTAACTATCATTGGTTCAAATGCATTTGATGGCTGTAATGGTGTTAAGCTATTTAATGTTCCAAAGGCAACTGTATTTACTGGTGCATTTGCAAACACTGAGCCTACTGAAATTATATTATTTGATACTAATCCAAATAAATTTATTAAGCTATTTGGTGATGTTGATAAAACACCAACAACATTAAAAACAATTAAAATTGGTAAGACATATTTCCCAAATGGCTATTGTGAAGGATTAGATTCAGTATATGAATTTATAACTACTTCTAATAATCCAACATTTGAGGATGGAGCTTTAGATGGTGTTCAATCTTATGAAATGAAATTTGGCTTTGCCCATCTAAATGATGAAATTGTAGGTGTTCAGCCTAATGTTATTGATTTTACAATTAGTTCTAACATAATAGATCTTGATGGTGCATTTACTGCTTTAAAATCAACATATGTAAACACTCTTACTTTATCTAATAGTATCGTAAGCTATAAGCCATCACACTTTGTTAACCTTAATGTAGATACACTAATCATTTCATCTACTTGTAGCTACATTCCAGATGAGGCATTAAGATACATTAATGCATCAAACATTATTATTAATACTGCTTTAGACGCAAATAGAGTATTTGGTTCTACATATTCACAAGCAAACACTGTTACAATTAATTGTCCGAATGTTGCTAGTAATCAGCTTAGTCCATTTACAGGTGCGAGCGCAATTACATTAAAGAACACTTCTCAGGTTGATAATGGCTCATTTACAAAGAATGTATCACTTAAGGTATTAGAAATGCCTATTACTAACGGCTTTAGCTTATCTAATTTTGGTGTTTCAACTGGGCTACAGTCATTAAATATTACCTCTGGTGATTATAATTTCTTACCATCTGATGCAATTAATGGTTACAATAATTTAAATACGCTTATTATCGATAAGAGCTACAGCAGTGTATATCATAATTTTATTTCTAATTGTCCAAGTCTAAGTGAGCTTGTTTTACCGAGTGTAAACATTTATGGCACACCAATGGGAGAAGGGTTAAACTCATTAAGAAAGGTAACAATTTCAGTTGTTGATTTTGCTTCTTATTATGATATTAATAATTCATGTAGATATACAGAGGAGCTTATAATCAACTCTAATGGTGGCACATTATCATCTAAATGGTTAGAAGGCTGTAATTCATTAAGATTATTAAAAATTAACGATGCTAATATGAATTATGAATATGATTTCTTAGCATCATACAACAGTTATTTGGTATTAGATGTTGCATATTATAATGCTACCCTAGCAAGCTCATTTGCACCAAATAATTATGTTAATACAATTATTATTAGAAATGGTACATTTAGATTCTCTCAAGCTGTTGGATTAAATTGCGATGTATTAGTGTTCGACATACCAATTAGCAATATTAGATTTGATTATTCAACAAAAGTAAGCGCTATTTATTTAGAGCAGCTAAAGCCATCATCTTCAATTAATTTTGAAAATGCATTTGCTAATGGCTTTTATGGTGTAATTTTCTGTCCTGAGGTTGCAACCTCAACTATTAAGGATTTAGTGTACCGTCAACAAGATATTCAATACGTTGAATATACTAAATATTTTAATTAAATTTTAAAAAGGAACTTATTGATTAGGAGGTAGGTTTTATGGATTATAAAATGTTAATAGATTTGGCTGTGAAATATCTACCTCTTATAATCGTTCTTTTAGGTGTAATTGTAGGTGTAATAAAGGGCTTGATTCGTGGTGCCCATAAGAGTACTATTTTATTAATTCACTCAGCGGTTGTATTTGTGATATGTCTTGTTTTATTCCTGTTAGTGGTAAATTTAGAGGAAGCTGATGCTGTAGTATTAAAGCTAACTAATAGTATAATACATACATTCACTCCTGATTCGTCTGAGTTTGCGCTTCAAGAAATTCTTGGTGTATCAACAGAATGTGAAACATTTAGGCAATCCATACAGGAGTTTATTCCAAAGAGCCTTGGCTTAATGGACGGGCTTGAGCTGATACTAGAGGATAATGGTGCATATCTTAATACATTAATTGAATTAGTATTAAGAATAGTATTTGGTATAGTATTTGGAGCTATACATATTGTACTTACCTTAATAAGCCATTTAATTTATTATATATGCTGGCCAGAAAGACGCCATAAGAAAAAGGTTATGCGTCTTTATGAGCAAAATAAATTAGAATTTTATTATACTAAGAAAAGAGGTCTTGGTGCTATAATCGGTGGTGCTAGAGCATTAGTAAAGAGCTTGGTTACCCTATCCTTCGTAGGAACGATATTCTTTATTGTTGCTGGTGGTAAGGGTGATGAAAAAATGCCTGAGCTAGATTTTGGCGATGATAATATTAATCTGATTTATTCAGCATACTCATCAATATGTGAATATGGTACTGAGGGTGTTTATAAGGTGTTAAATGCTATAGATGATCCTGATGAGGTTCCATATTACCTATTTGCTGCAGACCTTATCCTAAAGGGTAAGATTGATGATATTGAGCGTGGAGTAACATCAAATGTATATTTTAGAGAGGAGCTTTCAACGTATATAGGCTTTGCAAAGGATACTTTAAAATTAGCATTAGACTATGGTGGAGAAAAGCTGCTTCCTCTTATTAATGGAGAGCTAGAGAAAGAGGAAACTATGAATATAGTAATGGATATTATTTCTAATCCTGATTTCCAAGCAGAATTCACTAATATAGTTACTACGTTTGATGCAAAGGTTTACTTTATTAATTTAAGCTTGTCACTAGTTGATAGCTTTATTAAAAATATGAACGAAACAAACATGTTTGGGGATTTAGGAGAAGCAAAGGATATTATGAATATAGCCTTTGTTCCTGGATATTTATGTGAAAGAATCCCTTATGAAAGAGAGCTTATTTCGGCTGTAGAGGATGGGGAATATGAAGAGGATGAAATTTGCCTTGACTATATTCGTGCAACCTCATTAGTTAATGAAAGTGATCTTGTAGAGGTTTTAAATATATTCTATAGCTACATTAATGTTTATCAGCATCTAGAACCAGAGCAAATGGGTCTAGAAATGATTAAGGCTATAGTACCAAGAATAAGAAATCTTTCTATATTTAAATCAAACAATAACGCTCTAAATGGCGTTTTAAGACGTATTTATGCTTATGTGGATTACGTTTATTTAACAGAGCCATATGAGAGCGAAATGGATATTTCAGCCACTTATAGCTTACAGGCTGAACGCTACTACATTAGTGCGGAATATGAAAGCATCAACTGGATTGATGAGCTTACTAGCATTGTTGATATCGTAGGAGATGTATGGTATTTATATGATGAATACTTTACTATATCTGATGATATATTAGAATGTATATTTGCGATGTTTGATGATCCTAAATCATCATCTCGTCTAGATAAGATTATAGAGATTATATATAGTTCAAGAATTTTAGGAGAGGTGCTTTCAAGTCAATTTATTTATGTTACTATAGAGCAAGCCCTAGCAACGGCTATCCCTGATGTTTATCTTCCTTCGGATATAGCGTATACTGATATATACACAGCCGATGGAGAGCTGATACAAAAGGGTGAGCTATACTATGTACTAACATCGGTTAGAGCGTTAGGTAGCACAAAGGAATCTAGGGAAAAGCTAATGAGCCTTATAAATATGAGTGAGGCTGCTGAAATTTCAGATTTTATTAGTACAGTAATGGATTTATTAAATTGTAGAGTTGAGAACGGAGATAAATTGTGTAATCATCTAATCAATTCTAAATTAATACAGTCTATTTTATCAGCATTCTTATTAAATCTTGAGATATCTGAAGGTGTAACATTACTTTATGCTACAGATGATTTATTACAAAAGGATGAATACGGAAATACAATTAATATTATTGAGGTTTCAGAATTTGAGAGCTTCTTTGAATCTATGGAATTGTTCTTTGAAATAGCTATGCCACTTATCAATGGCGGTTTAGAATCAGATAATATTTTAAACGAGGTAGTAGAGCTAATTAAGGACGATAGAGTTAGTAATGTTATCGAATGTAGAATTATTGAGGGTACAATATCTAATTTATTTATTTCCTTCCTAGGAGAAAATGAATTTATTGTGATTCCTGAGCATATGAAAAATGGTGAGGGTCTAATATCTACACCAAAATCAGACAGTGAGATTAAAAAGCTTATCAATGTATTTAAAACTACTACAATTGATATTGTTTCTTTAATAGAATCAACTGACATAATGAACGAGCTTACAGCTATTGATAAGGAAGAAATTAAATTGTTATTAAGCTCTGATATTCTTCATTATACTATTTCTAACTTTATATATAAGGATAGAAGAAATCTATTAGCTGATTTCACATTAGTAATTCCTAATTCAGTTATGAAAAATGATGTCATTGAAAAGAATACTATTATAAGCTTCCTAGATGTTATTTTAGGCTTACTACCTGAAGAGGGTGAGGAATTAGATGGTAATGCTCTAATTACTTATATAAGAGAAAATAAGGATGAGTGCTTGAATAATGAGATTATTTCTGCAACCTTATCTTATGCTTTAGTTAATAATTCTTCTATTGGTGATGCCTTAGGAGATGTGATTGTTATTCCTGCCTCATTAAAGAATGTAACCTATAACCTAGATTCATTTGAAACCGGTTATGGAAATACAGGATGGCATTCTGAGCTAAGCTCTGTACTTACAGCATTTGATATAATGCTAGGTACTGGTGACATTTCTTCAATCGGAGATAATATAATAACAACTGTTTTATCTCTTAATGATTATTATGATGATACAAATACCTTGACTAAGTTAGATAAGATATATGAATCTAGTATTATGGCACTTTCTATTAGTAATCAGTTAGATACTCAAATTAGAGATAATAATATTGTTTCTTCTGATAGTGCTAAAACAGAATTAGTACTAGCCTCAGCTCATGATGCTAGTAGCTGCTTTAAAAAAGAAGAGATAGAAGCTTTATTAGATTCATTTGTTATTTTTGGTATAACTGCTGATGGTAATAATATTTCTATAGATACAGAACAATTATTAAATGATATCACTGACGAGTTATTGACATATAATGAGCCATGTACTAAGATTGATAGGTTTAATTATCTACCAGCTGATATGCGTCCATCTACTTTAGATATTATTTATGGTTCAGCAATTATTAGAAGTCTTGTTAGTGACAATCTATATGATATATTAACTGATGAGAATGGTATTGGTCTAACAAAACAATATAACAGGGTATTAATGGATGAATATGATGCCTATAATAAGTCTGAGGTTAGTGCGTTAATTAAGCTGTTAGATATTTTAGATATTTCAGGTGATTCATTAACTAACGAGGATGTTAATGAGAAATTTGCAAATAGTATAGATGTAATAAGAAATAATCTAGATTCATTATATGATGGTAGCTATATTATTGGTGCTATTCTTCATAAGGAGCTTACGTCAAATAATTTCAAGGTACCAACGACATCATGCATAAGAGTTTCAGGTGAATACATTAATGCAGTAACTAAAGAAGAAGCAAATAATTTCTTTATAGCTATGGACGAGCTTAATATAGATATAAATAGCGGTTATGATATGTCTAGCTTTAATATAGACGAGCTTGATTTATCTATTCTTTATCAATCAAATGTAGTTAAGTATTATATTTCAGATTTATTAGAGGATACGTTGCTAGATATGAATGTATTACCTACTACTGGATATGATGCAATGAGAAGCTTGTTTAAGACTGTTGATGAGAAGGATCTAAATTGCACGGAAGGTTATTTCAATAAGGATGAAATAATTAACCTATTAGATTTCTTAAATGATGTGTTAGGAATCAACCTAAATGAAGAGATTGATAGTGATCCAAACTTCTATATCAGTAAGCTTTCAGGTACTTCATCTATAGCTGTTGCAAATAGAGAATTATTAATAGACTCATATTTAATTAGAGCTATTATATCTCACCAAATAATGAACTATATTGATGATCCAGCAAGCTTCTTGGTTGATTCAATAGGTGCACATGAGAAAAACGGTGACGTAGTTGTTAGAATCCTAAGATATGAAGAAATTGAATCATTATTAAGCATTATTGAGGGTGATTTAACTGATTATGATCCAACAAGCATTTCGTTATCATCTATCAGAGAATTAATTGCTTCTGATGAAGCGGCAGATACCTCTATGAAATCATATATTTTAAATGCTTCTATAACTGAGGAATTAAAATATAGTGTATTAGAAATTCCAAAGAGTACATATGATAGCACTTATGGTGTTATCTATCCATTCCATATGGGTAAGCTTATCGATGCCTTAATGGTATTAGTTGGTAACAATGGTGTTCATTTCGAAAGCTTTGAAGGATTTGTTGTTCCAGATGAATTGGAGGATTACGCGATTGTTGCTCAATCTGATATTATGCGTGCATCAATTGCAAGTAATTTAACAATTGACGTTGATACTATATTAGGTGTAGAAGATAGTATGCTTTATGGAAGGGTAGTTCAAAATATTAGAAATTCAAATATCTTGTTATTAAGTGAGTTTGAGGTTGTTAACCTTATGCGTGCAGTTAAAACATTATTTAATGATGGTGAGACTAAAACTTTTGACATTAGCATAGAAAGAGTTTTAGCTCATGCAAATAAAGATGTATTTAACTCAAATCTTATTTGCGTTGCAACAACTGCATACCTTAATAACAAAGGCTTAATTCCACTTATTGAAGTGATGACCGGTAAAGCACCTAGAAGTGTTAATGTCATTACATGTACGGCACAAAGACTGTCTGACACATTAGTGTTTAGAACAGATGATATTATTAGTGTATTGATTGAATGTGAAGAAATAATAAATGGAATAAGTTAATATTTATAGGCTGCGTTTATGACGCGGCCTATATTTGTAAGAAAAAAATTGCAACAAAATAAAAAAATGTGTATAATTATATCATATTAATGTAAGGGGGGCACATTATATGGACAATACACCATTATCACCATGGGGTTATTTTTTTAGACAAATAGTTTATTCAATCCCAGTGATAGGATTAATAGTATTATTAATTCATGCATTTGGAGCTAGTAACATTAACGCTAAGAACTTCGCAAGATCATTCTTCTGTATTTATGTAGTAATTATTGTTTTAGCAGTTATTATATTTGCGTTTGGCTTAGGTGCAGATATGCTTGATGCTATTATGAATTCTATTCAAAATTAATAAAACAAAAACACAGGTTTTTCAACCTGTGTTTTATTTTACAGTGGCATTCCCCGCCGGATTCGAACCGACCACTAGTCCTTAGGAGGGACTTGTTATATCCAAATTAACTAGAGGAACATGTTTTCCAAAGGTTATTATATCACATTTGAGGTGAAAAAAACACGAATTTTGTTGGTTTAGTTAATGAAACTAGCAAAAATATGCACACATTATTCGGTGTTCCATCTTGCTAAATAATAACAAAAATAAATATATGACAAAAATGCAAAAAATAGCGTAATTAAGCCATTTTTAATCTACACATTATTCGGTGTTTCTTGAATGGTGAAAAATAATTAAAAAAAGTTGCATTTTTTTGTTGACTTTATATTTAATTTTGATATAATTTAAACGGCTGTGAAAAATGTGCATTTAATTATTAATGTAATTAATGGTCATAAATACACAAATGTCACTAGGTGTGACAGAAAGGAGAACTAATTTATGCCAACTATTGAACAATTAGTACGTAATGGAAGAAAGGACAAGATCGTTAAGTCTAAGTCACCAAGCTTAGGTGTTTCATTTAACAGCTTAGACAAGAGATATAGAAATCTTCCATCTCCACAAAAGCGTGGTGTTTGTACACGTGTTACTACAATGACTCCAAAGAAGCCAAACTCAGCTATGCG
>JAZNYN010000028.1:0-1534 GCA_045594405.1 Anaeroplasma sp. | reverse complement strand
AATTTCAGTCTAAGGTATATGGGAAAAATTCATCACCACAAGCATTAAGGTTAGAAGCTATAATCAATAATGACCCTAATATGGAGTTAGCAGATTGTACAACTATACATTTAGGCACAGACAATTCAAGAATAATCTATCAAAGAATGGTTGATTTCCTATTAGAAAAAGGGGTACAAATAAAAGCCAACACTCCTTTAAAGACTTTAGAGAAACATGATGACCATTGGGTAATAAACAATGAAATCCACTCAGATACAGTTGTTCTCGCATTAGGCAGAACAGGTAACGGAACTATCCGTAGCATCTGTGAACAGCATTCTATTCCGTTATTAAAGGGGAACATTGACTTAGGTGTCAGAGTAGAAACTTTAAATGAGTATATGGAAGAGATTAATAACTCTTTCTATGAAGCTAAAATATATTTAAAAGGACGATTCCAAGACTCTACAAGGGTATTCTGTAGCAATCCAGGTGGAGTAGTATCTATTGAAAGTTATCCGTATAATGATGATGCTATCTATATGGCTAATGGTCACGCATATGCTAACAACAAAACCAATAATACTAACTTCGCTTTATTAACTACAAGACATTTCAATGAGGACTGTCCAAACCCTCAAGATGATTATCTATTCCCATTAGCTAAGGCTATAAACTCATTAGGTAAGAGTCAAGTAATAATGCAATCTTTAAAGGATATAAGACTAAATAGAAGGAGTACCGAAGAGCGTATACAAGAGTTAGACATAGTCCCTACAGTAAAAGCTTATCCAGGGGATATATTATCGGTTATGCCCTATAGGTTTATCGTAAGTATATTAGAAGCGATAGAATCACTTGATAAATTAGCACCAGGTTTAAATGGGGATAACACTCTTCTATATGCACCTGAGATAAAACTTCATTCTAACAAGGTACAAATAGATGAGAATGGAAAGGCTAAAGACAATCTATACATTATAGGAGATTGCTCAGGATATACAAGGGGACTTACGTCTGCAGCTTCTATGGGTATAATGTGTGCTAATAATATAATAAGGAGTTGTTAATATGAGTTTTAAAGCATATCTAGAAGGAATTAATTATTACACTACGACACCATTACAAGATTATGTAATTAAAGATATAATAACTAATTCTGAGGATAATGAAAACTATGCTAAGGAAGTAATAACTTATGGTTGTAAAAGTGGAATAGTTCCAAACTTAATTTATCACAATGATTGTGAGAAGTTTTTTACAGAGTTTATGGATGAGATACTAGAGATATTTGATACTACATTAAGAGATGCTGGAAGTGTTCCTTTTGAGGTAAATACAACTAATTTAGCATGGTTTGGATATGAGTCAGTTTTATTAGACTTGTATTATGATTATGACTGTTAAATTATAGGAGGTATCTTATAGAACAAATCTCAGGAATATATGCAATAAGATGTAAAGCCTGCAATAAATACTATATAGGCTCATCAGATAATATTTATAGACGTTTAAGTAAACACAAACTAGACTTAAAGAAAGGCTCACATGA
>JAZNYN010000027.1:0-5467 GCA_045594405.1 Anaeroplasma sp. | reverse complement strand
AAAGATTCAAATTATCTAAAAACTATAGAAAAAATAAATCATTAATTATTAAAATAGATAAAAGATTAAGTAATCTTAAAGAACATAGACATAATGAAATAATTATTGATATATTAACTAAACCACCTAAGATAATAGTCTTAGAAGATATACATGTTAAAGAAATATCTAGTAAAGAATCTAGAAAAGATAAAGACTATAAAGAAAAACAAGCTTCTAAAAATATAACAGAAGCTAGTTATAGAAAGTTTAGATTATTATTAGAAAATAGAGTAAATAAATATGAAACAGCTATAGTGATAGCTGATAAATATTATGCTTCAAGTAAAACATGTAGTGTATGTAAAAATAAACAAGAGATGAAAGTGGATAAAAGAACTTATATATGTAATAAATGTGGGTTAATACTAGATAGAGATTTAAATGCAGCTATTAATTTAGCTAATTATATAAATATTAATTAAAATTAAAAGAAAGGAAAAAATGAAAACTTTCAAATACGCATACGTTTGTGCGTAATTGACGCCTTAGGAGAGTACATATCACTTGATTTAATCATGGCTCTTTGAATAAGGAATGAAACAGAAATTCTATAGTTTTATAGAGTTTTATAAGTTTTCAAAAACGGAAGTGATTTTTATGTATAAAATTGGATTAGTAGAAGATGAAAAGAATCTTGCAGCATTAGTATGTAAATATTTGAATGCTGAGGGCTATGAATATGTATGCTATCACACTGGTGAGGAAGCTTATAAGAATATTGATAAGGAAATAGATTTATGGATTTTAGATATTATGCTTCCTGGTGTAATCTCTGGCTATGATTTAATTAAGCATATTAGAGAGGTTAAGCCTAATATGCCAATTATATTTACCTCAGCACGTGATCAGGATATTGATAAGATAATGGGTCTAGAGCTAGGTAGTGACGATTATGTTGCAAAGCCATATTCTATTAGAGAGCTAATGCTAAGAGTAAAGAACATAATTAATAGAACATATA
Organism: Anaeroplasma sp.; assembly: GCA_045594405.1. GTDB lineage: Bacteria > Bacillota_I > Bacilli_A > Acholeplasmatales > Anaeroplasmataceae > Anaeroplasma. The sequence goes on along the minus strand of JAZNYN010000027.1, from coordinate 4,464 downwards.
ATAATCAGCTTATGCCTAAAACACAAAACAAAGAAGAAATAAGCGGATATGTAATTGATTTTGATAAGCGTATAGTAACAGAAAACAACGAAAACATTAACCTAACATCAAAGGAATATGATTTATTACTATACTTTGTTCAAAATAAGAAAAAGGCCTTTTCTAGAGACCAAATTCTAGATGCAGTATGGGGAAGCGACTATTTTGGTAGCGATAGAGTTGTAGATGATTTAATGAGAAGATTAAGACAAAAGATGCCTAATTTATCAATAGAAACAATCTATGGCTATGGTTATAGATTGTTGTGATGAAGAATCTTAAAATTCCTAATCAGCTATTGTTGTTATTCTTTACAATAATCCTTATTTGTTCAACATGCTTTTCTTTGGTAACATTATCAAGATTAAGATTCTTTGCTGAAAATGAGGTTTATTCAAGATTAACAACCTATTTATATTTATTAGATGTAGATAAAAATAATCCAGATGTTAATAGAAACCCAGGCTTCCCAGATATGAATGTTGGTTTTTATCATCAGGATAAGGGGGGCTTTCTACAAAGTGAAAATGTAGGAAGCTATTGTACGGAAAAGGATATTGAATATATAGTTGATTTAATTAAGGCTGAAACCGCAAATAAGCCAGCATCACCGAACTCTATTTTATTAGAAGGAAAGCTAATTAATAGCTTAGGTAAAAGGGTGTACTATGTTTGTGAGGTTTCCTTTGTAGAGGAGCACTTTACAGTAATATTCACAGATGATATATTTTCTAATGGAATCATCAAGGAGGTTTCCTCTGAGGTAATATTACTATTCTTCTTAATATTGGTTCTAGCAATCATTGTTATTTATTTATGGTCGAGCTATTTTGTTTCTAGAATTAGAAAAATCCAAAATCATATTATTTCTTTACCAAAGAGTAATTATGATATTTCATATGAGGATAAAGCTCAGGATGAAATCGGCGAGCTATCTAGATCAATAGAGGCAATGAGAAAGGAAATTGGGGCAAACGAAGAAACAAAACGCGAAATGCTTCAAAATATTTCGCATGACTTTAAAACACCAATTGCCGTAATCAAATCCTATGCAGAGGCTCAAATAGACGGAATGGATGATGGAGAATCTGCAAGGATAATTGTTTCACAGGCAGAGCTTTTAAAGAAAAAGGTTAATAGATTATTACAATATAATTCATTAGAATATTTAAAGAAGGACAAGGAATTTTATCCTGTTGATATGAAGGAGCTTATCCTAGAGGTTTTAGTTAATTATAAATATTTAACTGAAATTAATTTTGAGCTTGATTTAGATGATAATATTACATTTAAGGGATATAAGGAAAACCTATATACAGTTGTTGATAATATTATTGATAATGCGAAGCGCTATGCAAAAACAAAAATTAAGATTGTATTAAAGCCAGAAAGATTAAGAATCTATAACGATGGCGATCATATAGACGAGCAATTCTTAAACAGTGTCTTTAAGCCTTACGAAAAAGGAAGCAAAGGCGAATTTGGTTTAGGAATGTCTATTGTAAGAAAAACTGTAGATTTCTTTGGTCTTGATCTTAAGGTAAAAAACGAAGAGGTTGGAGTAAGCTTTATTATTACCAGCATAAATCAAAAATAATAAATGTCCGTAAGCAATTACGGACTTTGTTGTTTTAATTATAGGTTACTTGTGGTATCATAATAAGTACTAGGAGGTGGACAAATGAAGAAAAGATATAATGTATATAAAATGACATGTAGTGCTTGTAGTAGCCGCGTTCAAAATCATATATCAAAGCTTGATGGAGTTAATTCATGTACAGTTAATCTTCTAACCAATTCAATGGACGTAGATTTAAGAGATGATATTTCTGATGAGAAAATTATTAGCGAGGTTTATTCTATTGGATACGAGGCTAAGCCTTACAAAAAAGAAAAAACTAAGGATAATATTTTAGGTAAAAGGTTATTAATATCCTTAGTCTTCTTTGTTCCTCTTATGTATTTATCAATGGGGCACATGGTGGGGCTTCCTATATTTATATTAGATAATGTAGAAAATACCTTCTATTTTATATTGGCTCAAACTATCCTAGCCATACCTATTATAATAATATTTAAGGAGTATTTTATTAGAGGCTTTAAAAATCTATTTAAGGGACATCCAAATATGGACACCTTAATAGCTGTAGGCTCTACCGCAGCCTTCTTATATGGCGTATATGCTCTTTTAAAAACATTAATAAGTACAATCAATTATAATGAAGAGATTTTGATGTATTATAAGCATAATTTATATTTAGAGTCTTCGGTTATGATATTGATATTAGTTTCCTTTGGTAAATTTTTAGAAGCAAAGGCTAAAAAGAAAACAACAGAGGCTATTGATTTAATATTAGATTTAGTACCAGATAAGGTGCTTGTGTTTAAGGATAATGAAGAGATATTAACAAATATAGAGGATGTTAAGAAGGATGATATTATTATTTTAAAGCCAGGTGAGCAAATCGCAGTAGATGGAGTTATTGTTGAAGGGTCTACCTCAATAGATGAATCAACCATGACCGGAGAGGCAACGCCTATATATAAGGGTGTTGGAGATGAGGTTATATCAGGCTGTATTAATTTATCATCTAATATTAAATATAAAGCTATAAGAGTTGGAAACGATACTAGTATTGCAAAGCTATCACTATTAGTTGAGGAGGCTGCCTCTTCCAAGGCGCCTATTTCAAGGCTTGCAGATAGGGTTAGTGGAATATTCGTTCCAATTGTTATGGGAATTGCATTAGTAATGTTTATTGTATGGATGCTGATAAAAAAAGATTTTGATTTTGCGCTTAATATAGCAATATCAGTTTTAGTAATTTCATGTCCTTGTGCTTTAGGCCTAGCAACACCAGTAGCAATAATGGTGGGAATAGGAAAATCAGCTGAAAATAATATATTAATTAAATCGGCTGCTTCATTAGAGGAAGCACACAATATAAATTGCTTATTATTAGATAAAACAGGAACTATTACTGAGGGCAAGCCTAGAGTCATAGAATATAATGAGTATGATATAAAAGCTTTAGATATTGCATATTCATTAGAAAAGGGATCTAACCATCCGCTTGCAAACGCAATAGTAAGCTTTGCTAAGGGTAAAAAAACTAATGAAATTGAATGTAATATCGAGGAAGCAAGTGGAAAAGGAATTACTGGCACAATTAATAAAACGAAATATTATATAGGCAGTAAAGCGTATATTTCTGAAATTACGGGCTTAGATAATTTAGAGGATAAATATATTTACCTAAGCACAAAACGTAAGCTATACGCATCGTTTAGAGTTGTAGATAATCCTAAGCAATCATCTATAGAAGCAATTAAGCTTTTAAAGAATAAGGGAATAAAGGTTATAATGCTTACCGGAGATAACTTAGAAAACGCACAAGATATCAATAAGGTAGTTAATGCAACAGATGTTATCGCAAATGTATTGCCACAGGATAAGCTTTCAATTGTGAAAAAATATCAAGCTGAAGGCTATGTGGTTGGAATGGTAGGAGACGGAATTAACGATAGTGCGGCTCTAATGGGAGCAAATGTAGGTATAGCAATTGGAGCCGGTGCTGATATCGCAATAGAATCAAGTGATGTTATTTTAGCTGCAAACGATCTATTGGATGTATATAATTTAATTGCACTTTCTAAAGCAACAATGAACAATATTAAGATGAACCTATTCTGGGCATTTTTCTATAATGTAATCACAATTCCTATTGCATGTGGAGTATTATATCCAATCGGAATAACATTAACACCTATGATAGGCTCAGCATGCATGAGCTTATCAAGCGTAACGGTAGTATTAAATGCATTGAGACTAAAAAGATTTAAAATAGAAAGAAAGGAAATTGGTATGGAGGTATTATTAAAGGTTGAAGGTATGATGTGTCAAAATTGTGCAAGACACGTAAAAGAGGCTGTTTTAACACTTGAAGGTGTAAAGAATGTAGAAGTAGACCTTAAGAAGAAAAAGGTTCTTGTAGAGGCAGATAGCGCTGATTTACAAGCAATTGAAAGAGTCATTACAGATGCAGGATATCCTGCAAAGCTATTAACTAAATAATAATTATATATAATAAGATAAAGCCTTAGGATAAACCCTAAGGTTTTTTTACGTAAAGAAAAGGGTTTACCCTTTTGGATAAACCCTTAAATACCTATTTATTATTCAGCGAATGTAACAACGATAGAGTCAATGTAAGAATTAGCAGTAGCTTCAATTACATAAACACCAGTTACAGAAACTGTAATAGTAGTAGTGTTAGCTTCAGCAGCAACACCATTTACAGAATAGTTAGCGTCATAAGCATTGATTACTAAAGTAGAACCAGCAGCAACAACTAAGCTAATCTTAGTACCTTGGTTAAATTGAGCCCATTGTTGACCTCTAGGAGCTAACTTACCAGCAGTAGC
>JAZNYN010000026.1:0-27095 GCA_045594405.1 Anaeroplasma sp. | reverse complement strand
GTACGTATACGTTTGTGCGGAATTGACGCTTTAGGAGAGTACATACCACTTGATAATTCATCATTATCATGGCTCGTTGAATAAAGAATGAAACAAAAACTTTATAGATTTATAGAGTTTTATAGGTTTTCAAAAACGGATTTCCATATGAATCATACGCCCATTCATTCTTTAAATAAATAGAATTTGATGACTCCTCTAAATTGCTTGGAGAAAAAAAGAAACCAACAAAAAAGTTGGTAAGCCTAGAGGCAAATATAAAACAAAAAAAAATTAAGAAAGGCTTTGATTCTTTGATTATCTAGCAAAATAAGGTGTGCCATTTTATTGACACACCTTATTTTTTATAGTTGGATTCCTCCCTCACACACCCTCTAATTTAGAGTGCCGAAAAAAATATCACCTTTATTTAAAGTGATGTTTTATCCAAAAGTTAATTAAAAGAAAAATAATTATTGAATATCTCTTGATTTACCCTTATAGAATACTGCTATAGTACCTTGACCAGTATGAGAACCAATAATAGGACCAATAAAATTAATATAAATCTTATTGTTTGGTTTTTCTTGTTGAAGCATATCCTTTAATTTACATGCTTCCTCATAACAATTAGAATGACTAATAAAAATAGGATCCTCATCAGTAATATCATTATACTTGATAAAATAATCGTATAGTGCTCTAATTGAAGAATTTCTTCCTCTTACCTTTGAAAATGAAATTAGCTTTCCTTCGTTGTTAACGTAGATTATTGGCTTGATTGATAGCATTGAACCAAAAATTGCTGAAACTACACCAATTCTACCACCGCGTTTTAGATGGAATAAATCATCAACAGTTACCTCATGACGAATCATCCACTTAAGCTCCTCAGCATATTTAACCACCTCGTCAAATGACTTGCCTTGATTGATGTACTTAATTACATAATCTATAAATAAGCCTTGACCTAAAGAAGCACATAATGTATCTAATGCATATATCTTTTGATTTGGATATTCAATAGATAATTGTTCTACTGCAAGCTTAACGCTATTACAGCTTCCAGATAAGCCTGAAGAAAATGATAGGTATAACACATCATAGCCTTCCTTTAAAAATGGTTCAATATGAGAAGTGGCAATGTATGGAGTGACCTGTGCAGTTTTAGGCATTGCCCCATCTGCTAGCTTTTGATAGAAAACCTCGTTAGTAATGCTATTTGAGGTTTCTCCCTCAAACTCCTCATCTCCAATAATTAAACCAAACTTGATTTGATGAATGTTGTTTTCATCAAGCCAGCTTTGTTCTAAATCACAGCCATTATCTGTGATAATCTTAATTTTGTTATTCATTATTACTCCTAATTAATCCATTGTACACACAATTATTTTAATACCATTTTCACTTACATTCAAGATGCTTTTTGTCATAAATGAAAAAGACTCCATTTTCTAACAAAGAAAACTGGAGTCTGTATTTTTTTAATGTAATACTAGCATCAAACCTAATAATGCAGCAGTAATGGTTGGAATAGAAATTATTAAACCATTCTTCACAAATTGAAGGAAGCTGTACTTAACCTCCTGCTTAGTTACTAAATCAGAAAACATAATACCTGCTAGAGCACCAATTGGAGTTAAGAAGGCACCAATGTTTGAACCAATAATAGTACTAAAGATTGCTTGTTGTTGCATAAGGTCAGTAGCCATATTTGGAATTGTACTATACAATACGCTCATTGGTATATTGTTAATTAGGTTACATGCTAAATATGATGTGTAGCCATATCTAAAAATTATATCTTTATCCCCTAAGAAGTTTCTTAGTATTTCAGATATACCCTGTTGATTAATAGACAGTACAATTATAAACATTGATAATACAAATGGTATTAAATCCCATGGTAATCTTACGATTGTTCTAAGTAAAACCTTAAACGAAGCTTTTTTAATCGCAAAATATATAGAGCTACAAACTATTAGCGATGCTGCACATGATAAGCATATTAACCACATATCCATAGCTATATATGAAGAAATAATTAAAAGTATTAAACAAACAATTAAATGTGCAAGACCAATAATCAAGCTCACCTTATCACTTATCTTTTCCTCAGTGATTTCTAAATTAAGTGGCTCCTTTAATGACTTTCTAAATAGTAATAATATTAAAGCTATTTCAACAATACCGGCAAATAGTGTTGGTAGGGCCATAACCTTTAGATAAGAAATGAAATCTATCCCTGCCGCTGTACCTAAATATATGTTAGTAGGATTACCTATAATAAGCATCATACTCCATGTATTAGCTGCCGCAAATTCTGCAACTAAATAAGGAATCGGATTAATCTTTGTATTCTTGGCAAAATAACATATAAATGGCGTAAATGTTAAGATAACAATATCATTAGATGTAAATACAGTTAAAACTGAAACTAATAAATATAAAATTATAAATAGTACAATTTGATTTGATTTTGCTTTTCTTGTAGCTATACATGCTAAATATTTAAAAAAGCCTATTTCATCTAAGAATATAGATAAAATTGTCATTGAAATAAAAAGCACTAATATCTTAATTGGATTCACACTAGAATCTGATGTTAACCCTGCTAATGCATCCTTAAATGAGATACATCCAAAAGCTAGCATTAATAAAGCACCTACAATACCCACAACCCAATAAGTATTGATTTTTATTTTACCAATACAAATTTTTGGGAAAAATAGTACTGATAAAATTAATACTAGACAGGTTAACACCGCAATAATTATTGTAGGTATCACCATTCATCCCTCTATTCTACATCTAATTCAAATGGACTTGATTTGAAAATTTGATTTTTACAATATTTCTTTACAATTTCAGAGCAATAGTATACAACTAAATCCTCAGGACAGCCATAGAAAATACCCCAGCCTAAATCCTTTATAGTCTTAGATTCAATGTATACCTCTCTTAAATTGACACAGCCTCTAAATGCTGTATCATCGATAGTTTCAACACTATAAGGAATTACCATTCTCTCTAAATTTTCACAGTGGAAGAAAGCACCTTCACCAATTCTTTGAACACTGTCTGGAATGATAACATTCTTAAGCTTATTTGCATGTGCAAAAGCCCAATCCTCTATTTCACTTACAGAATCAGGAATTTCATATACCTCATTTGGTTTAACAGGTGGATAGCAAATTAGCTTTGATTTGTTTTTATTAAACATAATCGAATCAAATGCCTTATAATGCTTGTTTCTTGGATTGATTTCAATATTCTCTAATGAAATACATCCTCTTAGTGAGCCTGTATCCATTTTAACAAGGCTTGCTGGTAATGATATTCTCTTAAGGCTTGTACAATCCTTAAATACGTTCTTACCAATCTTATAAACACCCTCAGGAATATCAACCTCAGAGATGCTTACACAACCAACATATGCTGCATCATCAATACGTGCAACAGTATCAGGAATGTCAATCTTCTCTAACGCATCGCAGCTACCAAACGCGTTATCACCAATAGCTACTAGACCCTTTGGAAGCTTAATATCCTTTAAAGCCTTACAAGAATTAAATAAACCACTATAAATTTCCTTTAGATCCTTTGGTAAAGTAACCTTCTTTAAATTTCTACAATTTTCAAATGCTCTTTCGCCAAGCTCTATCTCATTTTCAATTTTTAATTCTGTAATATTAACACAGTCTCTAAACGCACTATCTCCTAAATATCTAATGTTATGAGGAATAAATACCTCACTTATATTTACACAGTTTCTAAATGCTTCTCTACCTATTCTTACTAAATCCTTACCGAACTTTACTGTATGAAGCTTCTTCTTGTTTTTACAAACACCATCAGCTATTTCAATAATTCCATCTGTAACAATTAGCTCTTGAATATTGTCCTCGCAGGTAGTGATTACACCATTTTCAATTCTTGTAGTATCCTTAACAGAATCAGGAATAGAATTGCCTAGTTCATTAACTATTTGATCTATAGTTGGCTGAGTTTTTGTGTTTGCAAAAGCATGCTGAGTAAAGCTCAAGTAATATGTTAGATTTGCAGATAAAGGTACTGGAACATCTATCCATATAGGAATTACCTTTATTCTTTCATTAGCAAATGCAATTGAAATTTCTGATACTACATGTCGAGATGTAATAGAATTAGGACTTAAGAAAACAATAAATGCAGTTGAATGATTGATTTTTGAAGTTAGCTTTTCTGACCAATCATCACCTGAATGAAGGCCTGAATCATACCAAATTCTAAAGTGATTTTCGTTAACTAGCTTATCTAATACTGACATTACGATATCCTTATCTGCATGTGCATAGCTAGCAAATGCGTAAGGTCTGTTTCCATCATATGGTTTTATACTATAACTCATTACTATACCTCCATTTTGATTATATTTTTTGGTTATAAATCTGTGTTTCTATAATTTTATTTTATCTTAAAAAAATAAAATATTCAACAAGCTTTTAAGTGTTTTTACATATTATTTGATAGCATTATTAAAATACATCTAAAATGGATTATATGTTACCATATTTCGACAAAAACAAAAGGCATGATACACTGAAACGTACCATGCCAATAATTGTTCACCTATTACTTTTCTAGGTTATAAATTTCCTTTTTAGAATATGTAGTATGTAATAACTCATGAGCCTTATGAGAGTTTGGCTTACCTAAGAATTCATCATATAAAGCCTTAACATATGGATTTTCATGAGATTGACGAAGCTTAGCAGCAGAGTCAATGCTATATAATGCCTTAGCACGTTCAGCACGTACATCACAGTTATCTTGAGTTACTGCGCTTAAGATTGGTTGACCACCACCGTTAACACAGCCACCTGTACAACCCATGAATTCTACAAAGTGATATTCCTTACCACTCTTTAATAATTCAAAGAATTCAGGCATATGAGCAGCACCATGAACAACTGCAACATTAACAGTTTTACCAGCTACTGTAATTGAAGCTTCCTTAATATTTTCTACGCCACGAACTGGAGTAATATCTAATGATTCAAGATCCTTGCCCTCTAAAACATTATAAACAGTTCTAATAGCAGCTTCCATAACACCACCAGTTACACCGAAGATTACACCAGCACCTGTGTATTGAGCGATTGGAGAAGTAGGTGCATAATCTTCTAATGCAGCGAAGTTAATTTCTCTATTCTTGATCCATCTAGCTAATTCTCTAGTTGTAAGTACGCAATCTACATCACGAATACCATCTGATTCCATTTCAGGACGCTTAGCTTCGTGCTTCTTTGCAATACATGGCATGATAGAAACAACCTTAATCTTATCCTTAGCTACACCAATCTTTTCAGCCCAATAATGCTTAATTAAAGCACCTTGCATTTGTTGAGGAGATTTGCAGCTTGATAGGTTAGGTAAATATTCTGGATAATATCTTTCGATATATCTAATCCAGCCTGGAGAGCATGAAGTGAACATTGGAAGTACACCACCATTAGTTAAACGACCAATAAATTCAGTACCTTCCTCCATGATTGTAACGTCTGCAGCAAAGTTAACATCAGAGATATCATCAAATCCTAATGCCTTTAATGCAGCATACATTTTACCTTCAACATTTGTACCAATTGGATAACCGAATTCTTCACCTAATGCAGCTCTTACAGCAGGAGCCATTTGAACTACAGTGTAGTATTCAGGATTTTCAATATAGCCTTGTGCAATTTCAATATCATTCTTTTCACGTAATGCACCAGTAGGACATACTTGAACACACTTACCACAGAAGATACAACCAGCATCTTCAATTGGATGATTTAATGCAGGACCAACATAAGTCTTGCTACCACGATAATTGAAATTTAATACGTTAGTACCAGCTAGCTTTTCACAAGCTGAAATACATCTACCACATAACATACATTTTGATGAATCAATAACTAATGAATCAGAAATGTTGATAATGTGTTCCTTCTTTTGATGATGTGGATCTTCAGCGATAGTATTATCGATATTGTATCTACGTAATAGCTTTAAGAATTCACAGTTATGCTCACGTGGACACTTCCAGCATTCAAATTTATGGTTTGCAGCTAATAACTTTAGGTTAGTAACTACAGATTGTCTAATACGTGGAGTATTTGTGCGTACAACCATACCATCAGTAGCTTGAACGCAGCATGAATTCTTTAATGTTTTAATTCCTTCAATTTCAACTACACATAAACGACATGCAGATGTTTCATTAATACCCTTTAAGAAGCATAAACGAGGGATATCAACGCCTGCCTTATAAGCAGCATCTAATACTGTAGAGCCTTTTTCAACTTCTACAACCTTATTATCAATTGTAACTTTAATCATATCAGACATTTTTATTCCCTCCTTCTTACTTAGTAATTATTGACTTAGCAGGACATGCAATAATACATGCTCCACACTTAATACACTTGTTAGTATCAATAGTATGCTTGTATAGCTTATTACCATTTGGTAATTCCTTAGCAACTACCTCTGTTTGAGAAATAGCTTCAGCTGGACAGTTCTTCTTACACTTACCACAGCCGATACAAGAATCTGTAATATAATACTTGATTAATGCCTTACATACACCAGCAGGACAACGCTTTTCAACAACGTGAGCAATATATTCATCACGGAAGTTAGCTAATGTAGATAATACTGGGTTAGGTGCAGTTTGACCTAAACCACATAATGCTGAATCCTTAATAGTATGAGCTAGGTTTTCTAATTCATCGATATCCTCTAATGAACCCTTTCCTTCACAAATCTTATCTAGGATTTCTAGCATTCTCTTAGTACCTTCACGGCATGGAAGACACTTACCACAAGACTCATCAACAGTAAAGTCTAGGTAGAAACGAGCTACGTCAACCATACAGTTATCTTCGTCCATAACAATCATACCACCAGAACCCATCATTGAGCCAGCAGCAACTAGGTTATCATAATCGATAGGTGTATCTAAGTCATTCTTAGTTAAGCATCCACCAGAAGGTCCACCTGTTTGAACAGCCTTGAATTCCTTACCACCTGGACATCCACCACCGATATCATAAATTACTTCACGTAATGTAGTACCCATTGGTACTTCTAATAAACCTGTGTTAACAATCTTACCACCTAAAGCAAATACCTTAGTACCCTTAGACTTTTCAGTACCATATTGCTTGAACCAGTCAGCACCATTTAAAATGATTTGTGGAACATTTGCTAATGTTTCAACGTTGTTGATACAGCTTGGTTGTTGCCATAAACCCTTGATTGCTGGGAATGGTGGTTTATTTCTAGGCATACCTCTTTCACCTTCAATAGAAGCCATTAATGCAGTTTCTTCACCACATACGAATGCACCTGCACCTAAACGGATTTCTAAATCGAAGCAGAAATCTGTACCTAAAATATTCTTACCTAATAAACCTTTTCTATATGCTTCATCAATTGCAGCTTGTAATCTTTCAACTGCTAATGGATATTCAGCACGAACATAAACATAGCCTTGAGATGCAGAAATAGCATAACCAGCGATTTCCATTGCTTCAATAATTGAATGTGGATCACCCTCTAATACTGAACGGTCCATGAATGCTCCTGGATCGCCCTCGTCTGCATTACAAATAACAAACTTTTGCTTACCTTCATTTTCAGGTACGTTTGTAAACTTCCACTTTAAGCCTGTAGGGAAACCAGCTCCACCACGACCACGTAAGCCTGAATCTAGAATAACATTAACTACCTCATCCTTAGTCATTGTAGTTAAAGCCTTGTGTAAACCGAAATAACCATCAGATGCGATATATTCACCTAAATCATATGGGTTAATGAAACCACAGTTCTTTAAAGCCATACGATGTTGCTTTGCATAGAATTGCATATTACGGAAGCTCTTAACTTCACCCTTTTCAGTATATGCCTTCTTTAAATAAACTTGATTGTTAATTAAGTGTTGATTAACTACTTCCTTAACATCTGCAACAGTCATCTTTGCATAGAATGTTGCTTCAGGGAATACTACAACAACTGGGCCCTTTTCACAAAGACCGAAGCAACCAGATTGATATACTAAAACATCCTTATCTAGGCCAGCTTCCTTTAGTTGCTTGTCAAATTCCTTTTTAATTTCCACAGAGTCTGATGATGCACAGCCTGTACCACCACAAACTACTATTTCTCTTTTATATGGACACTTAGAAGTATCTAAACCCTCATGTCTTAATGATAAGATAGGAGACACTTCTTCTTTGATTTTCTTTAAATCATCAATTAAATACATATCTTCTACCTCCTACTTTTCACTTTCCATAACTTCTTTTAATGCTTGTCTAGCAGTTGTTGGAGTTGCTCCACCAAACACCTTACCATCAATAGTAAATACTGGTGCTAGACCACATGCACCGATACAACGAGTAGCCTCTAATGTATAAAGACCATCCTCTGTTGTTTGACCAGGTTGGATTCCTAAATCCTCACTGAATGCGTCAATTAATTTTTGAGCACCACGTACATAACAAGCTGTACCTAAGCACACTCTAATGATATGCTTACCCTTTGGCTCAGTAGAGAATAATGAGTAGAATGTTACTACACCATTGATCTTAGCGATTGATTCTCCTAATTCCTCGCTAATTATTTTTTGAACCTCTAACGGAATACATCCGAAGATTTCTTGAGCATCTTGTAAAGTTGGCATTAATGGTCCTGGTTTTTGCTTGTGGATACTAATGCGTTCTTTTAACTTAAGAATTTGCTCTTCAGTCATGACTAATTTTGCTCCCATAATACTCGCTCCTTCAAAATATTTGCCATACTTTAAACTTTAGTTTAACGTTTTCGCCACTAGATATTATAACACCATTTTCGACACACAACAAGACATAAAACATAAATATAGCATAAAGAAAAGGCTTACACGCCTATTTTTCGTGTAAACCAAGTTTTCTTTTTACAACATTTAATATTAATTCTACACACAACACAAATATTATCAGGATAAGGCTCCATGCATATACATAGCTCATTTCATTCGCAAGATCTTTATAATACATAATTTCGTATCCAATAGAGTTCCTAGGATGAGCTAAATATTCTGCCATAACCAAAACCTTTAATCCAAGACCAATTGCTTGAATAAAGCCTGTAATGATATTAGGAAAGGCAAGTGGAATATATACCTTTCTATATACCATCGCATTGTCCTTAGTATTTACCCTTAGCTCATTGATGATATTTATATCAATATTTTCAAATCCGCTCAAAAAGGCTTCGTAAATTATCGGTAAAACTACTACACCTGTTATGTAATAAACAGACTTAGCTTCAAGCATAACTAATAGTAAAACTATTACTACCGCAATAGGTAATGTTTTAGATAGTACCATTATTGGCTTTAAAAAGGATTTAAACCTTACACTTGCATTAGAAAGTATTGCAAGCACTATACCTAAAATCGAACAAGCTCCTACGGAAATAAATAATCTTAATAAGGTGTTTAGCAATACAATGTATGTGTGTCCTTGAATAAATAAATCAAATAAAGATGTGAACGTTGCACCTACAGAAGGAACAACATAATCGTTTTTTATTGAAAGTGCTCCTATCCCCCATACTACAAACAAAAATAATATGCCTAAAACATAGTATGTTTTATTACTTTTGATAATAGAACGCATCATCAGGTAATGCCACCTTCAATATAGTTAATACACCTTCAATTTGACTCTTATAAGAAACACCTGTCTTATAAACAATATCCATATTAGGAAGACTAGACTTTAATACCTCTTTGCCGGTAGCCTCGTAAATTCTATCTGCTACAATGATTTCTTCAACATAGCTATCTACATTGTTATTTAGGTAATTGATATTATTCTCAATTAACTCTAACACTCTGTTAACACTCTCTAAAACTAATGATTCTGGATTAACATATATACAAGCCTGTGGAACATCAATACCTAAAATTTCACATAAATCTAATGTCTTAACATCCATATTGTTATTTAGTTTTAGCTTAGCTATTTCTGGCTGACTCATTAAAGCGTATTTTGCCTCACTTGTACCACCAACAAACAAAGAATAGACTGCCGCACTAGATGCTTGTGCAAAATTTACATTATCTAAGCTTAGCTTTGAATTTTTGTTATATAGCTCAGTTAAAACTGAACCAGGAATACCAGTTTGTCCAAAAGCAATTACCTTTTGATTTTCTAAATCATCCATGCTATCAAGCTTATTTTCCGAATTTGTAACAATATATGCATTGTTCATAGTTACAACTGCGGCAAGCTTAAATTTAGAATTACCCTTATTATATAGCTGTGCACCTAAATTAACTGGGGCAACAACAATATCATGTGATCCAGATACTAAAGCTGCTCTTAAATTATCTGCACCATTTACTGCATCAATAGTAATATTTTCTTCATCCAATAGTCCACCTAATGCAATATATGGTGTACCATTAGGTGCTATAATTTTAACCTCTTCAAGTTCAGTATTTTCGTTATTATTACAAGCACTCATTGTAGCTACTGAAAATACAAGTGCTATTAACATCCAAATTTTTTTCATAAATAATTCTCCTTCCTCTTTACATTTATATTATAAATATAATACAATATATTTGCCGTAACAAATGTTACAGAATGAGGTGTTTATATGAACAATTTAATTTTTTTTAAAAATGTAGATATAAGTAAATATAGCACTATACTAAAGCCTACAAAATACAAGGCAGGAACCTTACTTTTTAATGAGGGCGATGAATGCAATACCTTAGGTATATTAATATCAGGTGAGGTTAAAATATCAACCATCACAGCCCTACATCAGGAATATGTAATCAATGTTCTTCATGAAAACGATATGTTCGGGGACACACTATTATTTGCAGAACAAAATACCTATCTTGGTGATGGAATTACGACAAAGAATTCTGAAATACTTTTAATTTCGAAGGATAAGCTTCTTCTACTTTTACAGGATTCTAAAATATTAAACAATTATCTAGAAATGCTTGCAAGTAAGACCTCTCGAATTAATGCAAGGCTTAAGCTTTACAGTCAAAAATCAATAGAAGATAGAATTATATTCTACCTAACATCAGAAGCTAAACGAATAAATAGCAGCATTATACCAATAAGCAGTAAGGAGAACCTTGCGAATATCCTAAACATTCCAAGACCATCATTATCACGAGAATTAATAAATCTTAAAAACAAGAATATTATTGAATATGGAAAAAGCTATATAAAGTTAATAAACGAATAAAGGACAGCCTCTACCAGCTGTCCTTTTTTGATTGTTATTCACTTATAGAAGTATCTGAACCGTTAGCAATCATGCCGCCAACCATAGCACTCAAAGAATCAGAAGTTAATACCTCAGGTAATTCACCATTCCATGTATCATAGAAAATAATTGATAATACTAAATCAGCGCATTGCTCATAGCTCATTGTGCTACCAAGATTAGTGTGTAAATTATCAACCATACCTTGAATCTTAGCAACATAAGCACTTGCAGCTTCACCATTAGCCTCACCCTCGATACGGATAGCATACGCACTAGCATCTGCTAATGTTTTTTGAATTTCAGCTTGATTAGTCGCAGTAATTAAATTAGCTTCAGCCTCTAATTCAGCAACGTCAATCTTTTGTAATGCCTCAGCCTTTTGTTGTAGGATAGTTTCAACCTCTGTACCACCATCGATTTCATCAAATGATACGTCAACTAATGTAACATAATATGTTTCATATAAAGTTTCCTTTAAATCATTTTTGAAATCTAAACGAGCAGTTTCTAAGCCTGTTGAAAGTAAGGCAAATATATCATAGTTAATAGTAGAGCTTTGTAAGCAAGACTTAACTAATGTATTTAATGCCTCTGCTGGAATATCCACATTGTTTGTAATTTTGTAGAACTTACCAGCATCATCCTTCGCAATCTTATAAATTAAAGACAATTCGAATGTAGCATATTGACCATCGTTAGTTTGGCCAGTAGTAACTACCTTTGAGCTACGATTCGCTGTAGAAATCTGGATGATATTTTCAAATATAGATTTTACATGTAAACCTTCACCATAAGTATCATCTTGTACACCACCATTTAATTCATCATAAACGATACCTACCTGGTTTGCATCAACCTTAGTAAACATACCAAATACTAAGATTCCCATACCTAATAAACCTAAAAGAGATACAGCATATCTTCCCTTAGATACCTTATACTTAGCTCTCTTTGAAGTATAAGCTACAAGGCATAATATAGCTACTACAGCAACAATAGAAATAACAATACTAACAACTAATAATGTCATAAATTTTACCCCCTAACACATTATTATCATTATTATAGGTAAGCTTATAAAAAAAGACTACCACCTGTGTGATAGTCTCGACATTTAAGATAAAACCGGAATTTCTTCGTCATGACGGTTCTAACAGACACTATTACAGTATCTAGCTACTCCCTATACACTTATATTATAGCAAAATTTCCATAATTTTCAATAAAAATCGTAATAAATCGTACCAATAGAAAAAAGTAAATTAAAAAGACCAGCTATTAACTGGTCTTCTTGATTATCGACGTTCCTTAATACGAGCTGCCTTAGCTGATAAGCTACGGATATAGTTAAGTCTAGCGCGACGAACTTTACCCTTTCTAACAACTTCAATATGGTCGATGTTAGGTGAATGAACAGGGAATGTACGTTCAACACCAATACCGTATGAAATCTTTCTTACTGTGAAAGTCTCAGATACACCAGCACCTTGGCGCTTCATAACTAAGCCTTCGAAGATTTGGATACGTTGGTTAGAGCCTTCAATAATCTTAACAGCTACCTTTACAGTATCACCAGCACGGAATGTTGGTCTATCTTGTAAATATTGAGCAGTAATTTCATTGATTAAAGCTTGTCCTTTTGCCTTTGCCATATATAGTCTCCTCATTTTAATCCAATACTCATAGCCATATAATCCCGTGTTGCCAGCGGAGTACTGCGCTTTACTGTTTCTTCAACAGCCTTTACATTTTAACACAATAATATATCAAAATCAATAATTATTATTAAATTTATTGAATTTTTAGCACTTAAATTCGCCGTCAATTATCAAGCCCTCATATAGAGTCTTCTCACCATCTATATTTAGCTCTACATTGTCTAATTTAATACTCTTGCAATTAATTGTAGAAATACCTGTATTTGCAGTTATCTTTGAATTAGTGATAGTAATATCATGTACAGGAATTTCCTCTAATCCTACTACCTTTAAGGCTATTTCACTTCCATCACATACAACATTATCTATAAAAATATTCTTAAATTCAGGCACATCGTCCATATCTACTGATTTAGAGATTTCTTGACCATCAGCCTTTTCTAATTGATGTAAAACATAGCCCATTGTAAAAATCATTGCTTCCTTAATAATGCTTGACATATAGATATTTTTAATTGTAATATCCTCTACAACGCCACCTCGACCTAGTGCTGATTTAAATCTAATACCAACATCAGTACCAGAGAAAATACAATTTTCAATCAATACGTTTGATACACCTCTACTCATTTCAGATCCAACAACAAATCCACCATGAGCATCAAATACCTTACAATCATGAATCCATACATTCTTTGTAGGCTTCTTGATTTTTCTTGCTTCTCTATTTTTTCCTGACTTTAAGCAAATACCATCGTCACCGACCTCAAATACAGAATGAGCAATTTCAACATTAGTGCATGATTCAACATCAATACCATCACCGTTTTGTGCATAGTATTTATTTCTAATAGTAGCTCTATTAACTGTTAGATTGTTACAGTAAATTGGGTGTACGTTCCATGCTGGAGAATTTTGTAATGTGATATCCTCTATTAATACCTTTTCACAATTTCTAATAGATACAAATACAGGTCGATACATATCCCAATATTGTGATGCCTTTTCTAACGCATTAGGATCATCAACATCAGGACCACCATTAATAACTCCATCATAATAGCTCTTAGTTGGACACCATATGCCACCTTCCTTTGTAGGGATAACATATGGACTCTTTTTTAAACATTCATCCCACTGTCTTTGTGTAAGCTTAAATTGCTTAATACCACGCCATAGGTTACCTGCACCATCCATTACGCCCTTTCCTGTAATAGCTATATTTTCGCAGCCATCAGCTGATATAGGCGATATTGCTCTAATATGCTTAATACCCTCATATTCAGTAATAAACAGTGGGTATTCATCCTTTGATTTTGTAAATTGAACATATGCATCAGCAGATACATATAAATTAACATTACTCTTTAATTGGATTGGGCTTGTAATATATAAACCACCTGGTATTACAACTCGTCCACCGCCATTATTATGACAATCATCAATTGCTGCTTGAATAGCCTTTTGGTTATTAAAGGTAACATCTGATTTTGCGCCATAATTAGTTATTAGATAATCAGCATCCTTAAATGCTGGTCTTATTACTTTTATACTCATAAAAATATCCTCCTATGCCGTTTACATTATAGCAAATATATAAATTATTTGCCACTAAAAATTAAGAGGGCTAACAAAAGCCCTCTAAGATATTATTTTGTTGTACTGCCAAAGCCACCATTTCTAATGTCTTTAACATCATCATCAAGTGTAATACCATATTCTAAGAAAATACCCTGCATAAAGCCTGTACCCTTCTTAATTTCAATAGTTTTACCTTCATTAGTGTCATTAGTTATTTTTGCAAAGATGTGACCCTCATTATCTGAATAATAATAATCACTATCGATGATTCCTACTGTATTATTTAGCTGTAGACGATACTTAAAGCCAAGCCCACTTCTTGGGTAAAGCTTTAATACGTAATTAACCTCCATTTTAGCACGAATGCCTGTTGGAATCTTAATTGTTTCACCTGGTGCTAAAATAATATCAAATGGTGCGAAAAAATCATAGCCTGCAGATCCAGCTGTAGCTCTTCTAGGAAGCTTTAAATCAGCATAAATTTCCTCTGCATTATCTATAGCCTTTTTATATTCATCTAATGATACTAGCTCGAATTGAGCAATTCTCTTAAAATTACTCATCGACAGAACCACCCTTATAAATAACTATTCTTCCTTCACGCTTAGTAGCCTTAATATCAATTACTCTTTGATTTGAGCTACCAACCCAGTGAATCTTTGGGTCAAACTTATCAATTTCAAATCTACCATCACATACAACATCTAGCATAGAGATAAATGGAAGTGATGAGATTTGCTCATAAGTATAGCCTGTATATAACCATTTAGTTTTATTTGGGAATAGTGCGTTAATTTCAGCAACTAACTCACCAATTTCATTTACATTAAGCGGATGTAATGGATCTCCACCACTAAATGTGATGCCAGACACATAATCCTTCTTTAGTTCATAGAATAATTCTTCCTTTGCAGCTTCATCAAATGGAATACCACCATGAGGATCGTGTGTAACAGGATTATGACACTCAGGACAATGGTGTCCACAGCCGGCAACCCATAATACAACACGGATACCACTGCCGTTTAGCAAATCATCCTTTGTTATGTTATGATATCTCATTACATACTCTTCCTTTCTGCTATTTCTACCATCTTAGCTTCATTTAATCTTGTATCACCGTTAACGCGTGAATAAGATAAATAGCCATTCATTCTTTCAATCTTAGTAAGGTTTCTACTACCACACTTAGGACATGCATCCATACTTAGCTCTTGATAACCACAATCCTCACAATATGCAAGAGATAGGTTAACACCCTCATAGTAGCCCTTATCCATAGCACGACGAATTAATGTTCTAATAGCGTCAACATTGTAGTCGATTGGATACTTAACGTATTGAATCTTACCACCATTTGAATACTCCCAGAACTTCTCTTCAATATCCTGCTTTTGAATAGGCGTAATATCCTCAGTTACATGGCAATGGAAAGAGTTTGATACGTATGGTCTGTCTGATACATTTTCAACAATACCATATTTCTTTCTGAATTGAGTTACTTGTAAACCACATAAGCTTTCAGCTGGTGTACCATAAATAGCGTATAAATGGTTATCCTCAACCTTAAACTTAGCAATTTTTTCATTAATATATTTAATTGTTTCTAACGCAAATTGACCATCCTCAGCAATAGACTTGCCATTGTAAAGCTCTTGAAGCTCATTTAAAGCTGTATAACCGAATGACGCAGTTGCAGACTTTAAGATTGGCTTAATCTTCTCGTGCGGTTGTAAATTACCACCTAAGAAGCCACCTTGACAGTATGCAAGTGGATTAATAGACGCACGCATCTCACCTAAGTAGTCATAAGTTCTACAATGTAATCTTCTGATTAATTCTAGATAATAATCTAAAACCTCATAGAAATCCTTAGATTCCTTACGAGCCTTAGCTAAAATCATAGGTAGGTGTAAAGAAACTGCACCAATGTTAAATCTACCAACAAATACTGGTAAATCCTCATCATCAGCTGGATACATACCACCACGCTCATACCATGGAGATAAGAACGCACGACAGCCCATAGGAGAAATGATTCTTCCGTACTTCTTGTACATAGATGCAACATAGCCTTCGCCAGTTAAGCTTAACCAGTCTGGATACATTGTCTTAGAAGAGCATCTAATACCCTCTTCGAATAGATCCTCATTTACACATCCTGGACCATGTAAATCCTTGTCATATAGGAATACAATCTTAGGGAATAATACAGGACGCTTTCTACCTGGCTTACCTTGTCCACCACGACGAACCTTTAAGCACTCCATAGTACACATCTTTGCAAAGCGTGATGTACCAGTACCTAAAGTAACAGTAATAAATGGATAATCACCACGTGAAGATCCTACTGTGTTGAATTTGTATTCAAGACCTTGCCAGCCTTGCTTAAATTCAACTCTAACATCCTCTAAAGCTTGTTCGTTAGCCTTAACACGTGTTAAGCCTAAGCCTACATATTTATGATAGAATCGTTGGTATGATTTTTCTGCGAATTCTTCTAATATTAAATCGATTGATGGAACAGTAAAGCCACCATATTGTTGTGCAGCAGTTGATAATACGATATCACCAATAACGTCAAACGCAACATCAAGGCTCTTAGGCTCGTTATACCAAACGTTACCCATTTCAAAGCCACCCTTTAAAACAGTACCTACGTCAAATAAGCAGCAGTTCATAGTATCACGTCTTGCAGACATATCGTGGATATAAATATAACCATCGTTAACAGCTTGAATTTCTTCAACATTTAAGAAGAACTTCTTATAAAGCTCCTTGTTTAATTGGTTATAGATTAAGCTTCTTTTTGTAGAAACTAATGCACTATCTGTGTTTGAATTTTCCTTATCACCAATGTACATGATAGATTGACTCTTCATGTATACCTCATCAAGCATATGAACAAAGTCTTGCTTATAGTTGCGGTAATCACGATAACTCTTAGCAACAGCTGGGAAATGTTCCTCTAATGAGCCTTCTACAAAGTGATGCATTTGAGCGATAGTAACCTCAGAAATATTCTTATTTGTAATGCTCTTGATAACAGTATCAACTACAGCATTTAAATCCTCTTCGGTAAAATTTATCAGCACACGTTGTGCTGATTTTGAAATTGCTTTTTTAATCTTCTCCGCTCTAAATTGTTCCTTAGAACCATCCTTTTTTAAAATTACAACATTTTCCATTGAGCACCCCACCTTTTTTGTATAATGATTTTAGCATATAATATATATGGTATCAATGGCTATAAAAGACATTTATTTCTTTCAATTGTTTTCAATGCTTCCATAAATTAAATTTATAACAAATTGTCAAATTTTCCATTGAATTAAGTGTATGTTTTTGCTTCACATACAACATTGCTGTTTTGTTTTTTTCTTGAATAAAATTCGAAGCAAGTGGCAAGTGATTCATAAATTTTATTTATAATAGGGCTAATATTTGGCTTAAATAAGCCGTTTTTTCATATTATGTATATTTTTATCAAAAAATATCGAAAATTTTAGTACGAAATACTATAATCGTACTAATATTAATTTTTATTATTTTTATCCTTTACTTTTAGGGTAGTTTCATACTATAATTATACTATAACAAACGATTTGAAAATAAATATAAAGGAGAACACGACCATGAATTCAATTAACGAAAAAACTCACAAGCTTCTATTATTAATAGGACGTCCTGGTTCTGGTAAATCAAAATTCTTATACAACTATTCTAGAGAAAAAGGTATTCCTATTTTAGATTTTGACCAAATTCTGGGAAAACAAATTCCTGAGGGTAAGGATGCAAATTATGTTTATGATTTCATCAAAGGCTTCTTAAAAACATATAAACCAGCTGAAATATTAATTGATAAGAAAACTATTTTATATCAAAATGATTCAAATATTGATTTATTAGATTTCTTAAAGGAATTATCATTACAAAAGACAGTTATTGCTACTTGGAACGGTTATACAGAAAATGGCAAGCTAATTCACGTTTGTGACGCATTAGAAAAGGATTTCGAGTACGATTTAGATACAATTGATTGTTCATATATGGAATTAAAGTAAAAAGGGCTTTTTCAAGCCCTTTTCCTTTTACTGCTAAATTAGCTCTGCCTCCTTATAAGCAAAGCATGTTACTACTCCTGATAACAAATAAGCTATTTGAGCAATCACTAACATTAACGAAGTTTCCTTTGGGGTAAAGAAGAATGCAACCAATGTAGTCACTAATCCACCCAAGTAAAATCCTCCAGCGAAGAATTGAGTAGTTACTGCGTTTTTGTTAAATTGTTGCTTATAAAATAGTTTATGGGTTGCAAAAATATGTGCAGGAGTAAATGTTAAAAATGCAACACCTGTTAAAACAATCATCAAGATATAGGCGTTGTGTGTAGTGTAATCTATTGTGTTATGAACAGTTTTAAAAATATAAACAATGTTAAATGTTAATGATCCAATAACACATAGAGTCGCTATTCCTAAAATAAGGAATATCCACCACAGTTTCTTGTTTTGCTTCATAAAACTTCCCCTCCAGTTTTTACCAGCTACCAATATTATACTATATTGTATAGCGTTTGGCAAATTCCGTGTATGTTATAAAGTTTTAAGGCCCTCGTCGGGCCTTTTATTATTTGTTTAATTTATCCTCAAGTTCAGCCTTTAAAGCCTCATAGCCAGGCTTACCAAGTAATGCAAACATATTTTTCTTATATGCTTCAACACCTGGTTGGTTAAATGGATTTACTCCTAAAGTGTATGCAGATACACCACATGCAAATTCAAAGAAGTAAGCCATGTATCCATATGTATATTCACTTAAATTAGGAATAGTAATGCACATTACAGGTACACCACCATCTACGTGAGCTAATGTAGTGCCCTCCATCGCCTTCTTGTTAACAAAGTCAACAGTCTTTGAAGCTAAAAAGTTTAGACCATCAAGGTTATCCTTATCAGCCTCAATAACGATATCATAATTAGGAGTATCAACGTTAATTACTGTTTCAAATATAGTTCTTTCTCCATCCTGAATCATTTGACCTAATGAATGTAGATCTGTAGAGAATGAAGCAGATGTATTCCATAAGCCCTTACCATTCTTACCTTCAGATTCACCATATAGCTGCTTCCACCACTCAGAAAAATAAGTTAGCTTAGGTTCATAGTTTACAAGCATTTCTAAAACCTTACCACTTCTATATAATGAATTTCTAATTAATGCATACTTCATTGCATCATTTTCTTCAATATTGTCATTATGAAGCTCAGCATGTGCATCGATTGCACCTTGCATCATTTGAACGATATCTCCACCTGCTGCAGCGATAGGTAATAAGCCTACTGCAGTTAATACTGAGAAGCGTCCACCAACATCATCAGGAACCACGAATGTTTCATATCCCTCAGCAGTAGCTAAAGTTTTTAATGCACCCCTTGCCTTATCAGTAGTTGCATAAATTCTTTCCTTAGCCTCTCTCTTACCATAACGAGCCTCAATTAGCTCCTTAAAAATTCTAAATGCTATTGCAGGCTCAGTTGTTGTACCTGACTTTGAAATTACGTTAATAGAATAATCCTTATCCTTTAGGTATTCGATCAATTCATGCATATAAGAAGATGAGATATGGTTACCAACAAAGATTACCTCAACACCCTTAGTTGTAAAATAACCCTTAATCATTTCGATTGCAGATTTAGCTCCTAAATAAGAGCCACCAATACCAATAGCAAGTAAAACCTGAGATTGTGCTTGAATTTTAGCTGCAGCCTTTTGAATTCTTACAAATTCTTCCTTGTCATAATCAAGTGGCAAATCTAACCAACCAAGGAAATCATTACCCTCACCATTTTTTGCAAGTAATGTTTGATAAGCATTAGCTACATCAATCTTAGTTTGATTTACTACCTCTTCATTTAAAAACGAAGCTGCATTAGTAATGTCTAGCTTTAAATTTTTCATAATAGTACCTCCGTATCGTCTATATTATAAAACTTTTCATTTTAATAAACAATATTTCATTTTATGATAACATTTTCATTAGCTATTCTTCAATTTTTGGTTGATCCACAACGTTTCTACACTCAATTACCTCGGGTATATTTTCAACTAATATTGCCTCTATACCATCCTTTAGTGTAGAGTCTAGGCCTGCACAATTCATACATGCTCCTAGCATTTTTACATATACAATACCATCCTCAAAGCCGATGTATTCTAAATCTCCACCCTCAGCATTTAAATAAGGTCTGATTTTGTTTAATATTCTTAATATTCTTTCCTCAACATTTGTATAATCCATAATACTTCACCTAGTTTTTCTTTTGCTTATTACGGTTATTGTTATTTTTTTTATTGCCGCTATTGTTTTGCTTATTACGATTGTTATTATTGTTGTTTCTATTAAACTTAGCACTATTACTCTTTGAAGGATCAAAGTCTGGACTTGCAGAAACGTAAGATTGAGTTACATCCTGAACCTCTTGCTTAGTGTTATTGTTTGTGTTGACATTGCTGCTAGAGGTAGACTTATCATTCTTGACAAATTCCATTAAATCAGCACTTAGCTCACCCTTAGGAATAGAATTAATTCTGTGCATATCTATCACAACATTGGTCTTAACCTTTGGTGTAGATTTTAAAACTAATGATTCCTTGTCAAAGTTTTCCTTAACTATCGGAGTAATACTAAATCTAGCCTCAGTATTAACCTTCTTCTTATGCTCAGGAAGTCTATTATAGCTTTCTTCATTAGTCACCCTTCTTAATACATAATATGGGCATCCATAAGCGCATGAAAATTCCAAATAATCATCAACGTTTTTAATATAGCTAGGACTGTTAGGGTCATTATCAAAGCCCTTTAATCTTAATATATTAGATGATAGATCTCCAACAATATACAAATACTTATCTAAGCATTCCTCAATATATTTACTTTCAAATTCCTCCAGGGCAAAAGCTTCCTTATAATTTTTTTGCAAATGAAACATACCCTTTACTGTTTTTACTAGCATATAATCACCAAGCTATATTATACTACAATTCTTGCATTAATTAAAGTTAAATAGCCTTAATTTCTTTTAAATAATCTAAGAAGCCCTTAAGACCAAGCATTACATCCTCCTCAGTCTTTTCAAAGTTTCCTGTATACCAAGGATCACTAATATCCCTATATATATTTGCATACTCTAAAAGAAGCCTAACCTTTCCATCTGGATCATTATTAAATACTCTTTTACAATTGTATACATTTCTATCATCCATGCAAATTATATAATCAAAATTATCATAATCAGATCTCTTGATTTGTGTTGCTCTATGGCTGCGATAATCAATATTATATTTATCCAATATTCTTCTTGTACCATAATGAACACCATTACCAATTTCTTCTGTTGATGTTGCCTTAGAGTCAATAATAAATTTATGCTCTAGATGCATAGTGCTAACCATTTTCTTTAATAAATATTCTGCCATAGGGCTTCTACATATATTTCCATGACATACAAATAATACACTTATCATATATTATCCTCCGTTTTTTTCTAATAATTCTCCTAAATAATATGGAACCTCATTGTTCATTATTTCAAATGCGATAGGTATCTTGCTTGTTGTTTCAACCACCTGCGACTGAAATGGTATTACTACCTGTACATATAATGTGACTTCTAAATAAATTTGAATAATGGTTGTATTTATTCCATGCTGAAGCATTTCAGCAGTTACCTCTACGCTTTGATTTCCTATTACATCTAGATTGATAGGAACCTTTAAGCCATCAGCTAAAAAAAACTTGCTACCTAAAAAATACCCGATAGGTACCTCTATGCTTTGTAAGTCCTCATGATTATTAATACGCTCTATTACATTTTGAATATAATCTGTTGTTTCATATTTAATCCTATTTATTTTATTAGAGTTTAAATATGCATATGAAACCTTACCAGAGTTATCATAATTTTCAACTAAGATATCATTAAAGTCCATAGTTGAAAGTAGCTCATCAGCTATACTTTGATTAATTAAATCTGTTGAATAGCTTCTTATTTGAGAATTAGTATACGTTTCTACTGATTCTGAAAAATACCCACTACTAAACCTTAAAATAAAAAACAAAGTGATGCATGCAAGCCAAACGTATTTATTGCTTAGATAGCTTTTTAAATGCATCCTTAACTAGCATTCCTGGTATAATTCCAATTGTTTTAGCGTAATCTGAGCAATCATCTATTTCTGCATTATACAAATCATCAATTGTTCTAACTCCTACTGCTCTTACACATACCACATGACGTGCCTTCATTTTTTCACTATTATATACCTCTACATTTAGCGCTCCACACATCGCAAAGGCCTCATAGCCTTCAATGACAAGTAATGTCGTATTTGGAAGCTTAACCTCCAATGTTTTTAATGCTAAGCCATCCTTAGCTAAAATGTCTTTATTAATTATCAAAAATATCACCACTTAACAATATGCGACTTTTGCACAATTATTCATTAGGTGGTGATATTTTACTAAACCTTCTCTTTTAAATATCATGAATACATTTTCTAGGCTTTATGATATTTTTTTATGTTTTATTATGTTAATTGCTAATTTTCTTATTTTTCAACTAAACAAACGCATTCACAAGCAATTGCCTCACCACGACCTATAAAACCCATTTTTTCATAGGTTGTAGCCTTAATGCTAATGAATGCTGTATCAATTTTTAATATGCTAGAAATTGATTTTTTTATTTCGTCTCGTATAGGAGCAATCTTAATATTTTCTGCATAAATAGTAAGATCTATATTTACTAAATGATAGTTGTATGCTTTTACTCTTTGATAGCATTCCTCTAAAATATTTTTAGAATCCATACCCTTAGTTTTTTCGCTATTATCAGGATAATACGTTCCTAAATCACCTAAGGCAAGTGCGCCTAATAGACTTTCTGCAATTGCATGTAAAACCACATCAGCATCAGAATGTCCTAGCAAACCAAGGCTAGATTCCACCTTCACTCCACCAAGATAAAGAGGCCTATCAGAAACTAGCTTATGCACATCCCATGCGTGTCCAATTCTAATCATTAAGTATCCTCCTTTGCTAAAAGCTTAAGTAGCTCATAATCTATTTGTGTTGTAATTTTTATATTTTCCAGATTACCCTCAACTAAAACAATTTCAGAATCTAAGTATCGTTCAATTAATGAAATATCATCTGTAGGAACAAAGCCCTCCATCATAGCCATTTGATAACAATACATAAAATCCTTATATGTTGCTCCCTGTGGAGTTTGTGCTGCAATTAACGAGTCTCTATTTAGAGTTGTAATTTTACCATCATTTATCTTAATTGTATCCTTAACCTTACTATAAACTAAGACTGGCTTTTTACTACGAATTGCATTATCCACATTATCTAAAACCTCATCAGCTATACATGGTCTTGCGGCATCATGAACAAGAATATAATCTCCACTACACTTGCTCAAGCCATTATATACACTTTCAAATCTATTATTTCCACCATAGGCTATTGTAATACCCTCAGGGAGTATATCGATAATCTTTTCTCTATCACTAGGGTTAATAACACATATCACCTCGTAGCCACGATTAACAAACTTTAATAATGAATGCATAAACACTGGCTTATCATTAAGTGGAAGTAATGCTTTATTAATATTTAAATTCATTCGGCTTCCTACACCTGCCATTACTAAAATTACGCTAACCATATAGCTCTCCTACATATCTCTATAGTAAAAATAATTTGAATTAGTTCTTGGATTTCTACTAAACTTTAATGCTTGGGCAGCATTCTTAAGTGCCTCATGAGCATTTGGTGTATCATTTGAATATGATAAACCCATATAGATTTCTGCATTAATTACTTCGTTCATATATTTTGCAGGAGCATGAAGAATCTTACCATTTGCTAGCTTACTCTTTAATGCCTCCATTTTTCTAATATCTGTAACGAAGAATGCAAAATCAAGACCACCAATACGATAAATTTGATTATCATTAACAAATGTATTCTTAATATATTCTACATATTCGTTAATCATTAAATTACCAATGGCACGTCCATATTTTTCATTAATTTCCGGGATAGAATCTATTCTAAATTGAACTGCTAAGAATATGTTACCTGATTCAGCTAGAGTATTTAAACGAGCTAATAAATCAGGCTCAGTTTGAATTTTATCAAGGACAGTATCTGTTCTTTCAAAGCGGTAATTATCCATAACCGTCATAATACCACAATACTCTACAGCACTACCTGAAGAAATTCTAACACCATCCTCCTTAACAAATAAATAGCTTGTTCCAGTATTAAAGCGATATGAAACTGAATACTCTGGATTTTTCTCGTTAACCATTTTCATTCTTTCGCGATAGCTTGCTACATCATTTGGATGAATATTTGCATAGAAGCTTTGCTGATCAATTGAATTTCCATTTAGGCATAGCTTTTTAACTAATATGTCATTACACCATACATATCCCTTCTTCAAATCATTAAAGAAGATGCCATCACTAGTTTTTTCTATAATAGTAACAAATCTATTTTTAATTATATCTAGTTCCTTATTTTGCTTATTGATTTCACTTTCCATACCAATAAGGGCAGCCTCATTTTTCTTATCACCTAAAACAATCTTCCCCTTATATTTGCCGTTAGAAATAATAAATTTTTCCTCAAAATAAAATGCTACATCCTCACCATTTTGATCTACAAGTTCTAAATTCATAGTGTTTGTAGAATCAGCAGTAAGCGTTGGAATTAATTGCTGATAATATCTTTTAATATCAGACTTTTTACATTCAACCTGATTAAATGCAACAATACGATATTTTTTTGTAAGAACATCAAAGAAGTTTCTACCTGTAACCTGTGATAGCTCCATATCTAAATCCGATAAAAGCTTTTGTGATGCATCCTTAATTCTATCTTTTTTATCTAATAAAACAAAATATTTAGTTAGACTAACAGATTCTGTTAGCATCTCATTAAGCTTATCCTTAGAAAAAGAATAACTAATGCTGAAAATAATCGATAAGCCACATAAAACATCTACACCTAATAATACCCATTGTGTGATGTTGTATAGCTGTTGATTCTTTTCTATTGACGAATAAAACACTATAACAAATGCTGAAAGAAAAACTAAAAGGAAGGAACAAAGAACCTTCACCTTTAGAAATTTATGTGAAATAAAGCATTGCTTAATAGCTACTACAACCGTTATTACTGAAAAAACAAACGGTATAAGCGGATGTTGAAACATCAAAAACACACTCCTTAACCAAATAGCTGTTGTCTATAAACAATTAACACCAATGCAACAACAACTATTGCTGAAAACAATAAAATAAATAATGGCTTTGCCCATTTATTAACATTAGGAATACCTAATGAATTTTTTAATAAGAACGTAATAGGCGAAGTAATAATTTCTACAATACGATTTAATATCTTCATATAATCCACCTATCTTCCTAAGAATAAATTTAAATATTCTAATAATTCATTTCTATTATCCATAATCTTCATAAAGCCAGCATTTGCTACATGAACAATACCAGTTTCCTCTGAAACGATAATAGTAAGTGAATCAGTAACCTCTGAAATACCAACACCTGCACGGTGACGTGAGCCTACTGTCTTATCTAATGAATCATCCTGAGTTAATACATAATAAGCACCAGCACAAACAATCTTATTACCACGAATAATTACACCACCATCATGAAGTGGAGAATCCTTAATAAAGATTTGTTCTAATAATTCCTTAGAAATATCTGAATTAAGCTGAATGGCACGTTGTGCATATTGCTCTAATGAATTATGCTGTTCTAGCGTAATTAATGCACCTATCTTATTTGATGATAAATTAAACACTGCATCAGCAATCGCTTCCTTTGTTTCACCAGATGCAGAAATCAACACATCACGTGTTTCATTATTTCTATGAGATTCTAACAGCTTTCTTAAATCTGGTCCACAAAGAACTACACAAACAACACCATATACAGGAATTATGTATCCATATAGCTTTGTAGAAACAGTTAAATTTAGCCATCTTGAAATATAATATAGTACAAAAATTAATACACCTATTATTAATAAATTTAATGCTTTTCTAAATCTTAAAGCGAAAAATATAATTAAAGAAACAATTATTAATGCAAAATAAGCATCTACTATTATTCTTAACCATAAATTATTTTGAAAAAATTCAACTATTGCTTGCATAATATCACCTATTAATGATTATACAATATTTTATCTTTAAATTAAATAATTTAAAAGGAAAAAATAAAAGCATTGAAAACAATGCCTTTAAATTTTGTGGTTCATAAGTTTTTTGCAAAAAAAATGGTGCCTCAGGGCAGAATCGAACTGCCGACACAAGGATTTTCAGTCCTTTGCTCTACCGACTGAGCTACCGAGGCACTTAAATGGCGGTCTGGACGGGACTTGAACCCGCGATCTCCAGTGTGACAGACTAGCATGTTAACCACTACACCACCAGACCACTTATTTGGTTGCGGGAGAAG
>JAZNYN010000025.1:0-2297 GCA_045594405.1 Anaeroplasma sp. | reverse complement strand
ATAGCTTAAGCTTATTACAGCTAAAGTTTCTAAATTCCTCACAGAATTCTCTTAATCCTATTGTATCGTTATAATCTGGTGCGACATAGTTTTCATATTGCTTATCTATTTGTGTAAGCATATAGAATCTTGAATCACCAGTTTGGCTTGGTACAATATCCTCATCCATTTCTCTAAATTCTGGAAAGTCTGGGTTAATAGGCTCAGGCTCAGAAATTACAGGGGTAGGAACTACAGTTCCCATATGCTCCATAGTAACGCGCTGCTTAGTTAATTCCATACGAATGCTCTTAAATTCAGTATCGAACTTTTGATTAAGTGCATCTATAACACGTTGAGACTCATACTCCTTATAAATATTTTTAGCCTGTTGTATATTTTCCTCTTTCTTAGCTTCACTTCTAAGTAAAGCAACTACAAGGGCTACAATAGAAATAAATAATATGATTATATATATTACTATCGCTGTACCACTTGTTAGAACCTTCCATAGTCTATCTAGGCTTTCTTGGAGAACTCCTGCAAGTATTATATTAAATTTAATCATATAGAGTCCCTCCTTTTCTTATAGCTCTAGTTAGGCTTTCTTATTGTTCTTTCTGTCATTTGAAGGATATCTCCACCAAATATCTTTTCTAGCATAGTATAGATTGTTTGATCACCCTTACCATTTTGATAAGTCTTTGTGCTCTTAATACAAGGTACAATACCTGATGCAATAACGTAATCAACAACCTCATCAATTTCAGCACCTGATTCAATTAAGGCACCAGCTAATTTTTCATAGATTAGCATTGCCTTATTGTGAATTGCATAGCTTTCAAGATTATTGAAGCTTTCTTCGAAATCATCAATCTTCTTCCAATACTCCTCAGGAATGAAATTATTTTCCTTTAATTTATTTATTGTATTAATAAGTAATGTGTTAGTGAAATACTTAACATTTATATCTGCATTCTCATCAATTATCTTATTAGGTCTAATGTTAACCTCGATAGATAATGTAGCATTAGCAACATCAAATGGTAGCTTTTCTAGATATTTAGTATCATTTTCTAGTACTATGAATTTTAAATTCTTTGGAATTTGAAGGCTTTCATCTGTACCAGTTGCCTCAACATTAAGGTAATACTTTTCATTTGGATTTGCTACAAATTTGAAGATATTACCTAACACTGGAATGATTTCTGTTGGTTCAACATTTGTCAATGTTTCAATTACTATACCCTTTTGATTTTCCTGTGCATATTTCATTTGTAATGCAAAATCTGTAGGAACATATGCATTATCTTCATCTACCTGCCACATCAAATCAAATGGTGTAGATGCTGTATCTAAAGCAAATGTTCTATATGGTGAATTGAAATAATTACTTGTTATATCTGCAAGCTTTGGAAGCAACTCAGCTGATGAGCTTCTTACAAATACCATTTGTGCTGATGAAAGTGCAGAAATTAATATACGTGCACTTCTTGGCTCAATTATTAAGCCATAAACTAATGCGTAATCAATAAATCCCTTTACATAAAGCTCAAAGTCTATATTTTCAATTACCTCTGTTTGAGTTATCGGCTTAACAAGTGGTGTTTCTGGCTTAGCCTCAGGCTTAACAATTTCTTCCACCGGCTCAATTTCTTCAGGCTCCTCTATAACATAATCTATTTCCTCTTCATCAATAACTGTTTGCTTTGGAGTTGGATATGTGAAGGCTGAAATTTGATTAAACTGAGGAAGCATATTAATATGTAGCTCAAGCCCATCATCAAATATATTCTTCTTAACCAATCTTCTCTTTTCTTGAGCAAGCTTTACAAAATACACAACAAATGCAGCATCTGCTCCTACTAATAATACCAAGAAGATGATTGAGAATATTAGATTCACACCCTCAAAGCCCATAAATAATGTTAATATAACGAGTGCAATATTAACATATAAAGCAAGTGAAATACTAATTGCTAATCGAGCCTTAAAGCTTAAACCCTTTATATTATTCTTAAAGAAATCCTCACCTGAATTAATATGCTCATCAAGTATCCTTTCATCATTTGTATGAAGTACTAGCTCACTGTGATCATTGTACTTAAATAAAACCTGCTCAATATCAATTGTTGACATTAGTTCTATTTCATTAATGCTTCTACCAATTAAGATGTTGTATTTTCCACCTTTAATACCATAGCATTTTTCTTCTTCAAAATATGATCTAAATGTATACTCATCAAACTCAATACTAATTCTAACTGGCTCACTTGATTTTAAAGGAACACTCTTAAATCCTCGTAATTGTCTAGGGC
>JAZNYN010000024.1:0-4214 GCA_045594405.1 Anaeroplasma sp. | reverse complement strand
GCTTAAATTCCTTGTATAAGTTATTTTCATGTGTAGCCATTATAATTAACTTGTTTTCGTCTAAAAGGTGCTTTAAATCGGCTTTAAATTCTTTTTTTGAATTCTCATCAAGTCCATCTAAAATTTCATCAAATAAATATATATCTGCATTATACAAAAGGCCCTGAATTATACCAAGCTTTACCTTGTTACCCTTTGAAAGAAAGGATATATATTTATTTTCAAGCTCATATCTTTTTATATATTCATGTATTTTTGAACAGCTATAATATTTATTTATATATTCTAAATAATTATGTGCCTTCATATATGCTGGATACTGAGGATTAATCGGTAAATAATAAATTTTATCATCAGTATTTACACTTCCACTACAATTTATTAAGCCCGAAATTAGCTTTAATAATGTTGTTTTTCCAGTACCATTTTCACCGTATAAAAGATAGATGTTTCCATTTTTAAATTCGTAGGATAATAATTCAATTATAGTTACCTTGCCATATTTGATAGTTACATCACTTAAATTAAGCATATTTAACCTCCTGCATATAATCCTTATATTCAGAAATATCTAAATTATTAAATATAAAATCAAAATCATTGATTATATATTTTTGACCATCTAGCTTTAAGATAATATATCCATGCTTAATCATTAATAAATCATTATATGTAACAGGAATAAAAAGCTTATTAGACTTAATTTCCATTTGTTCAAAGCCCACTTTATTGTAATTGTAGTTAGGTAATAGCTCTTTGATATTAACCTCATTATTTTGAAGACTTTCCTGTAGTATGCAAGTCATATCAGTATAGGAAAAATCATTTATAGAAAAGTAGGATAGAATATTATATTTATTTTCAAGCTCGATATTTATGCCAACTAGCATTAATGCACCATTAATATAACCATAGGTTGCATATATCGTATTAAAGGAAAGCTCTAAAGACTTATTATAAATAATCGATAGGCTTGATAGATGAAATTCTAATGTTCTTTCACCAACTATTGAAAGATATGCGTTAGTTGTATTAATATCATTCTTTGTATCTGGAAGGGTAAAGGATATTGTATAAATCGAATAACCATTTAGCTTAGATTTATAAACTTCAATTCCAGATAGCTTGTATCTAGTAGTATCTATTGTTAAATAATAGTCATTAGCTTCAGCATTATCAATGATTGATCTTTTTAGCTTCGTATATACATCTATTTCTGCCTTCTTATCCTGTTTATAGACAAATCCATATGATTGCTTTATGATGTAATGGTCGTTCGTTTCGTCCTTTGGAAGAAGGAAAATTCCAGCTAATATTAGTAAGAATATAAATAATATAATTACATATATTTTTTTCATATTTTAGCCTTCTCAATTCTTGTATATTGATTTTTTAAAGTTACAATTTCAAAGCATCCATAATTAGTTTTTATATAAAATATATGATCACACGCAACACCATTAGAAATTGTAAGATTACCTGTTAAATAGATGATACATCTACTATTAGGCTCAACAATTACATCAAGCTTTTGTGTTTCTTTTCTTGACTCATTGGATTCACTTGTATAGCTTACTCCCACCTTAGCACCAAGCTCACCCTTCAATTCCTTTGATTTAGTAACGCTCATATTACCACTTAAGCTACCTGTGACATTAAGCTTTACTGTATTTTTAGTTTCAATAACAACATCTATTTGATAGGTTACTGGTGTAGAGCCATCATTCTCGATTGAATATAGGGTATTAGAAATATAGGTTGCATCAACATTTTTATTTTCAACATATACTGTATAGCCAAACATTTTCTTTTCGGTTAGGTGTTCTAGCATTTCATTATATTCCTCATCAGTAAAGTTTGAAACTAATTTTCCTTCAGCCATAATTATTTCAGTAAATGTTTTATAATTATCTGTTGAGGCATTTACTTCTATTGCACTAAATATATAGCATAAGATTAATAAAAATAGGATTGTACATTTTTTACACATATCTTTTTCCTCCCTATATAATAAATAGGCAAAAAAATCGAAAAAATAAAAAAAAGAGTGATTTTTTTTGAAAAAACCTATCGTAGAGCTACAAAGAATGCTTTTAAAGCTTAATCCTACCGAGTTTACATTACTATCAGTCATTATTGGATATATATTAAGTGATGGATTAACTGCATTAGAAATCGAGTCAATTGGCAATTTTATGTTTTCAATTGGTCAAACAATGTCAACAATTGGAACTCAAATGCAAAATTTAGAATCAAAATATGAGATTCAAAATGAAGATTTATTGAATATGATTAATATATTAAAAAATAAAATCGGTAATTTTGAAAGAATAATTACCGATTTAAACAAATTAAATTAATTTATTTACAGCATCTAATACAATTGATGAGTCTGCATCCTCAACTAAGCCTCTATCAATAAGCTGATTAAT
The DNA here is from genome assembly GCA_045594405.1 of Anaeroplasma sp. Taxonomy (GTDB): domain Bacteria; phylum Bacillota_I; class Bacilli_A; order Acholeplasmatales; family Anaeroplasmataceae; genus Anaeroplasma. The sequence goes on along the minus strand of JAZNYN010000024.1, from coordinate 1,782 downwards.
TGATGGATCTATTTTCATCGATGCAAGAGGCTTAATGCTATACTCCTCTGCTACATCCTCTAGTTTTGATGCACCAAAAGGATAAAGCTTTTCTTTACAGCAAGGGCATTCCATATAAGCCATATTTTCAACTAGACCTAAAATACTAATATCCATTTGATGACACATATTTACAGCCTTACCAACAATCATAGAAACTAAATCCTGAGGTGTTGTAACAATCACTACACCATCAATTGGAAGAGATTGGAATACTGTCATTGCTACATCGCCAGTTCCTGGAGGCATATCAACAAATAAGAAGTCTAAATCACCCCATAAAACATCAGTATAAAATTGCTTAACAGCACTACCGATCATTGGACCACGCCATAATACTGGCATAGTTGGATCAGAAATTAATAAATTAACTGACATTACCTTAATACCATATTTAACAGATTCTGGTGGAAACATTAGCTTACCATCACCCATTACATCATCATATAAGCCGAATGCTTTAGGGATAGATGGACCAGTAATATCTGAATCCATTATACCAACCTTATACCCTTTTTTAGCCATTTCAACGGCTAATAGAGAGGTTACTGTAGATTTACCTACACCACCCTTGCCAGAAACAACACCAATAATTTTTTTGATATTGTTTTCCTTTGCAGTTTCTACTACCATATTAGTTGGTGTAGAACATTTTTCTTTACATGTCGCACAATTATGATTACAACTCATTTAAATCACCTCTAAAATACAAAAAGTATTATATCACAATATTTATTCTTTCACAACAAAATTATAGCAAAATATAATGTCCCTCATAAACTAATTATAGGGAGGTTTAAAGTGATTCCAAATTACAATAGGTATAATTATATACCAATGCAAAGAAACGGCGTTAGAGGACCGCAAATCGAGGATGAAAGGAACTTATTACCTTTCTTAGTAGGTGCGGCTATTGGATTGCCAATAGGACTAATAGCATCAAATAAGCAAGGCTACGTGCCATACCAGTCATATCCAGGACCAGCATATTACCCTCAACCATACCCAATAGCTCCAACGGTACCATATCAACCATATCCATATCAATACTATTAAAAAAAAGCGTATCTTAGATACGCTAATTTCATTTTTGGTGAACCTTGTTGCAGCAAGGACAAATAAATTTATCCTCATCAGCAATTTTAGTTATATTTCTAAAATGTAATAATGCCTCTTTATTTCGATAATAAAGCCATTTTTCGTATTTATAACTATTGGGATTTAACTCTGCTCGTTCATAACCATAAATATCAGTATAACTATACTGCTTTTGTGTTGTAGGACAGCTTGTATCTACAATCAAGGTTTTGCAACCTTCACATTGATACATTTTGTTATTTTCATTAGATAAATGTTCAAGCTGATATAAACAAAATGGACAATCTATTCTTTCATAATCTGAATATACCATTGCACGTAAAAGTAGCTGTTGGATTCGTCTAAATGATTCAAGATTTGAAATATCTATATAGCATTCATCATCTGAATATATGTTTTTTTCATAAGGGAAGCATGCTATTATCTCATCAGCCTCGACATTAGCCTTAACCTCATTTAAAATGTCATCCTTATCATCCATTTTTAAAATAGGTGCAATAACTATTTTATATGTTTTGTCCTTTTTAATTTCAAAGGAAATTAATTTATGTTCATTAATTACTATATGCTTAACATTTAGTAGCCATTTTTTGAAGCTAAAGTTTGCATTTAAGCTTGTAAAATCAAATAATACATTCTCATCAC
>JAZNYN010000023.1:0-3398 GCA_045594405.1 Anaeroplasma sp. | reverse complement strand
ATGATGTCATTAATTGCTTGCTCAACATCAGCAGACTTGTTAATATATGCAGGAACATTTCCAGCTCCTACACCCATTGCTGGCTTACCACAAGAATATGCAGCCTTTACCATTGCATTACCACCAGTGGCTAATATTGTTGCAACGCCATCATTATTCATTAAAGCACTTGTGGCATCCATTGAAGGATTTTCTATCCATTGAATACAATGCTTAGGAGCACCCGCCTTAATAGCAGCATCCAAAATAACCTGAGCAGCCTTTTTTGAGCACTCCTGAGCACTAGGATGGAAAGCAAAAATGATTGGATTTCTAGTTTTCAAACAAATTAAAGATTTAAAAATTACTGTTGAAGTTGGATTTGTAACTGGAGTAATACCAGCAATTACTCCAACTGGTTCAGCAATTTCAGTTATTCCTGTTACTGAGTCTTCTGATATGATTCCTACAGTTTTTAGCTGTCTCATATTGTTTACTACATACTCACAGGCAAATAGATTTTTTGTCGCCTTATCCTCGAATACTCCACGTTTTGTTTCATCAATTGCAGCAAGAGCTAATGTACCATGACTATCTATTCCTGCAACACTACATTTTGCGACTATATAGTCTATTTTTTCTTGATCAAGTTCTAAAAATTCATCAAGAGCCTTTAATGCATTATCGACTAAAGCATTCACTTCAGCTCTAGCATTTAAATTTACATCTTTCTCTTTCATAATAATCTTCCTCCTATTATTGAGCATTACCAATAATTATGATACTTATGCGTAATTTACTTGGTTTTATACTTATTAAATTATATTCAATAAAATCAAAATCATCGGCTTCTCTCACCTATATTATAAGGGAAAAAATTATGAAAATTTATGAAAAGCGTTTGCAAAAAAAGTGAAAAACGTTTGCATAAAATTTGTATACGTTTACACCAATTTTTTTAGAATTTTCTCTAAAATTCAGGCTAATATTTAGATGCAAAAAAATAAAAAGAAATCCACAATTAAGTGAATTTCTTATCATATTATTTCTTTAATTTGTTGTACTCATCTAATGTTAAAATTGATTTACATACTGGATATCTATTGCATGCAAAGAACTCAGCACCCTTATTTTTACCTTTTGAAGCTACACGCTTAACCATATGACCCTTATTACATGAAGGACATATAATTACATCAGGCTTAGTATTTTCATTGCATTTTTCACTACAAACTAAATTACCATCCTTAGTCTTAAGTAGCATTGCACCACAATCAGGACATAACTCATTAGTTGGTTCATCACTATAAGTAGTCTTACATTTTGGATAATTTGAGCAAGCATAGAATGTTTCACCCTTTGATTTGCCTCTTGTTGATGTACGTAAAACTAGTACACCCTTCTTACATTTAGGACAGCACACTCCAGTTGATTCTACCTGAGGCTTCTCCTCTTCTTCCTTCTTAATAAAATTACAATTTGGATAGCTACTACATGATATGAATTCACCAAACTTACCTAATCTCACAACTAAAGGCATTCCACATTTTGGACATATTTCATCTGTAGGAATTGGATATAATGCTTGCATATTCTTTGCAGCATTATCAAATAAAGGCTTAAATACATTATAAAAATCATTTAGCTCATCTAGCTCATTTTTCTTGCCGGTTGCAATTAAGTCTAATGAATTTTCCATCTGAGCGGTATATTTAACATTTATCATTTCACTAAAATATTCATCTAGCTTTTTAGTTGTTAAAACACCTTGCTCTGTTGGAACTAGTAATTTCTTTTCAATTGAAATATATTTTCTTTCCTTTAGTGTTTGAAGAGTTTGGGCATATGTAGAAGGTCTACCAATACCTAATTCCTCCATATCCTTTATTAAGGCTGCCTCAGTATATCTATTTTTAGGTTTAGTTTCCTTATCTAAAACATTAACCTTAGTAGCATTAAATGATTGATTAATTGAAAATTGTGGAAGTAATGTATTTTCCTCATCCTCAGATTTTCCATAAATCTTTAGGTAACCATCAAAAATTAATGTTTGACCTGTAGTATACCATTTTGAATCAGTATTTACAAATTCTACTCTAGTAGATGAAAATATTGCAGCTGACATTAAGGATGCTAAAGCACGCTTATAGATTAAATTATATAGCTTAAATTCATCCTCAGTTAAATACTTTTTAACACTATCTGGATGACGATCAATCGACGTTGGTCTAATACCTTCATGAGCATCCTGAGAATTCTTATTTATCTTATTTTTAGTATAACCAATATATTTTTGGCCATAGTTATTTAATATATATCTATTTGCATCATTGATGAACACATCAGATAATCTTGTTGAATCTGTACGCATATATGTAATTAAACCGACAGTTTCTGAGCCAAGGTTTTTACCTTCATATAAGGCTTGAGCAATTCTCATAGTCTTAGAAGGTGAGAAATTTAGCTTACTAGATGCATCCTGCTGTAATGTTGATGTAGTAAAAGCAGGATAAGAGTTTTTCTTAATTTCCTTATTTTCAACAGAATCAACAACAAAGGATAATAATCTACTCTTTAAATTCTCTAAAATAGTTCTATCTGTAATTCTATTCTTATCATTAATTAACTGTTCCTTATATTCAAAAAGCTTTAGTCTGATATTATTGATTAAAGCTTCCATCTCATAATACTTAACAGGAACAAATGCCTTAATTTCTTCCTCTAAATCAACGATAAGCTTTAATGCAACGCTTTGAACACGGCCAGCACTCTTTGAACCAATTTTCTTTTGTAAAAGCTTAGATAATCTAAAGCCTAAAATTCTATCTATCATTCTTCTACATTCTTGAGAATTAACCATCTTTAAATCTATCTTCTTTGGATGATTTAAGGCATCAGTTACTGCAGGCTTTGTTATCTCATGAAACTCTATACGGTTAAATGAATTAAAATCTAGACCAAGCATCTTAGCTAAATGGAATGCAATTGCCTCACCCTCACGATCAGGGTCGGTTGCAAGATATACCTCTTTACCATAGCATTGCTTTTGTAGTGATTTTACTAGCTCCTCTTTTTCCTTCATTACACGATATGTAGGAAGAAAGCCATTTTCAATATCTATACCTAAACCATCACGACCATTAGTTGCAAGATCACATATATGTCCCTTTGATGATAGCACCTTATAGCCGTTACCTAAATAAGATCCAATTGTTTTTGATTTACTTGGTGATTCTACTATTACGATTTTTTCCATAACAACTTCTCCTTTCAATCTTTTAAACTCCAAAATGTTATAAAATGGAGCAAGTATAATTCTAAAGCAAGAATTAGCAATTGTCAACACTAAAAAAACCCATTTTCCTTATAAAATATATATATTATATTTTAGAAAATTTTTATAAATTTTATACCTATAA
>JAZNYN010000022.1:0-6576 GCA_045594405.1 Anaeroplasma sp. | reverse complement strand
AAGATTATTGTTGGTGATAATACTAAGATTCAATATAAGCAGAGCTTATTATTCACTAGATTCCTAGATAACCCAATTTACTGTATTTCTATATTAGTAATTGTAATGATTATTATGGCATGTGCTTTGTGCTACACAAAGTATGGTTATGATAAGCTAGCTTTAGTTTATGATCAAAAGATTTCTGTTGATACAGGTCTTAAGGAAGTAAGAAGCTGTATTGCAAGCTATATTATTGCTGGTGCATTAATTGGTTTATGGACAGTATTAAACTCAACATCTATTGGTGGTACATTAGATGTAAAGATAGAGCTAGGAAGCTCAACAGATATATTTAAGAATTTCTTACCAATATTTATAGGTGGTATATTGGCTAAATACTCTAATCAAATAATTGGTTTAACTCTAGCAATTTTCTCAACTCAATTAGTATTCACATTAGGTATGGAGCCTTTAGTTGAAGCTCACGTATTAACAAATGAGGTTAGAGAATTAATTAGAGGCTTTAGCGTATTTGCTGTATTAGTTTATATGGTAGATAAGGATAGATTCCTAAATTGGCTAAAGATGCAAAGATATATTTGGCGTGAAAAGAGATTAAAACCTGAGATTCCACAACCTCAGGTAAATATAGAAGAATAATAAGGAGGAAGATTAAAATGGTTAAATTATTCAAAAGACTTGCTTGTCTTTTACTTGTAGGCTTAGCAGCACTAGGATTAGGCAGCTGTGGCTTTGGTGGAAGCACTGAAGGTAACACAAACACATTATTCATTTATTTATTAAACTATTATGCACAAGAAGGTCAAAACTTTACTGCTAAGTGGCATGGTATGAAGGAAGCATTAGCTGAGCATGGTATTGAGGTATCAGGTGATGGCGATAAGGATGCTAAGAAGTTTACTTGGACTAGAAAAGCTGATAGTGATTTACCTGAGGATTTCGAATTAGTATTCGTTAACAATCAAACTTGGGATACATCATTAGCATTAACTAATCCACTTTCAAAATATCAACCAATGGCTATTATTTCTACTTGTAATGGTGTAGAATTCTGTTCAGACTTAATTGCAGCATATTCACCATATACTGAAAATGCGACATTAGGTGGCTTCAGTGATAATTATAGAACAGCTATGGAAAATAATACCTTACATTATTTAGGTATTAAGCATGCTGCGTCTGTTGGTCCTATCGTAGCTGCAACTTATAGTGCATTAACAGGTAATCCATTAAGAAATGAAAACAATGAAGCAATTAGAATTGCTCAAGAATATTGGTTAATTCATTCATTAGAGGAATACGATGCAATGAAAGCTATCGAGGATTTTACAAATCCAGCTTATAAGAAGAGTGATTTTGATAAGGTTTTACCTTATGGAAATGCATCAGCAACTTATGCTGATCTTGAGGCTTTCGTAAGTGCTTCATCATATGAGGATGTTAAGGCAGTTTATGATGCAAATAGAAACGTTCAAGATACTCCTGTAACAACTCCAAAATATAAGATTGCATTATTACATCCAGGTTCAGTAAATGATGCTGTAGGCGCTTATTTAGCTTATATTGAAACATACATGGCAGCAGCTTATAACATTGAATTTGTACGTTTCGGCTGTACTACTCAAGATAACCAAACTGCACAAACTCAAAAGGCAATCGATGCAAACTGTGACGCTATTATCTCTTTACAAGATGATACATATAGAACAGCATCTATTAAGCTTGCAAATGAAAATCAAGTTTACTTTGCAATCGCTGGTAACTCACAAAATGATAAGGATTATGCTGAAACTAAAAATTTACCTTATTACATTGGTGCAATCGGTTCATCATTACAAAGTGAAATCAATGCAATGAAGACAATTACTAACTATTATTTAGAACAAATGATTGAAAGAGGCTCATTATCTTAATAATCAGGTGAATTTATGGCAAGATTTAATATAGAGTTTCATTCAAAAAGCTTAATGCGAAAGGTAGAATTTAATCTTGTTATTCCTACGCTATCATTAAGAGAAGCAATGAATTCAGAGGATGATTACTACCAAAAGAATAAGAAGAAGTTTCCATTATTAATCTTGTTAGCAGGCTTTGCAGATTCTTATAGAGCATGGCAGTCATATACTCAAATTGAGACTTTATGTGACAAACATCAGGTGGCTGCTTGCTTTATTGGAGGAGACAATAGATGGTATTTGAATTTAGGTCCTATGGATAATTGGGATGATTTTTTAGAAAAGGACCTTCCTGATTATCTTTATGGAACATTTGAAAATTTAGATAAAAAACAAGCATTAATAATTGGAGGAGTTTCTATGGGAGGCTATGGTGCATTATATCATAGCTTGAAATATCCTGGAAAATATGATGCATGCTTTGCATTATCTCCAGCAACAAAGCCAGATTTTGTTGATGAAGCAAAATATGGCACATTAAAAGACTTATTTTTAGCAAATAAGGATAAGCATTTACCTATATATCTATCTATAGGTAGCAATGATTTTATTATTAATCAATCAATGCAATTTAATGACTGGTTAATTGAAAATGGTATTGATGTTCTATATAAGGTTATTGAAGGCGGAGACCACAGCTATAATTTGTGGCGTAATCAATTGGACGATATTTTCCTATTCCTAGAGGAAAATTCAATTATAAAAAAAATATAACAAAAAAGGAGAAAAAAATGAAAAAATTAGGCTTATTAGGATTAGGTCTTGTTACAGTTTTAGCTTTAGCTTCTTGTGGTAAGAAGACTGCTGATAGTGTTATTGAAGGCTTTAATCCGCAATTAACAACTTTATCTGCAACTTATGATGTAGATTATGACATGATAGTTAATTCTGACAATGCATCAATGAAGAATTTTGAAAAGCATTTAGATGAAACTACTACTATTGAAGCTGATTATACAGCTGGTTCTCTTTACTTATATGGTAAGAGAGTAATTGCTAGTGATAATTCATATTCTGAAGTATTATTAGTTAAGGATGGCGAAAACTATAAATATGTAACTTCAACAATGGGTGATTATGAAGTATTAGCTTCTGAAGCTGACGCTTTAGCTCAAATGGATGTTTTATTAAAGAAAATTACTTATCGTGAAGCTGGTTGGATTTCAACAAAGTCATTTACTTATGCTGAAAACTATGCGCACAACCAATTCTTACATGATTCTGAAAATGTAACTTTAGATATGGTTGAAGCTCCTACTAAGGCTTTAGATGGCAATGGTGTAAAATTAGACTGGAATTTAGCATATGTAGCATACGTTGGTGATGCTGGTACATTCGAATTTAGAGGTACTAACGCTGCAACTGTTAAGGCTAATGAAACTGGTTTAATTACTTATTCATCAATTGCTTATGATGCTCATTTAGATATGGCAATCGTTAATCCTCCAGTACCTCTTGATTTAGATGGTACAAGATCATTACAGGTTAACCATGGTGCTCAAATCACTAAGAAGACTGACATTGCACATTCAGCACCAAAGGTAGCTGTTAATTTAGCTGCTGCTGAAAATGGTTCATATGCAGTTTCTTGGTTCGATTATGCTAACAATAGCTTCGCAATGACACCAGTTCAAAATGGTGGTGAAGTAACTGTTGGTATGTATTTAGGTATCGTTGTTACTCCAGCTGAAGGCTATAAGGTTGAATTCGTTAAGGTTAATGGTGTTACTACAAACATTCTTGTTAATGGTATTTATTGCTTCTTAGTTGGTAATTCAGTACAAAATATATCTGTTACATTTGTTGAGGAATCAGCTGCGGTTGAAACTGATGCAACTATTAATATTACACAACCTGAAAATGGTTCTGTAGCTGTATCATATATTGACTACACACAAGGTGGTGCTCAAGCTCCTCAAACACAAATCCAAAGTGGTGCTACAATTGATATTACTGCAGGTGAAATGTGGTTAGTATTTGCTGTAACTCCAGCTGAAGGCTACGAGTTAGATTCTATTTTAGTTAATGGTCAAGCTGCTTCAAATTATGGTGCTTGGTTATTCAAGCTAAGAGAAGCTGGTGAGTACAATGTTGTTGTTACATTCAAGACAATAGCTGGTTCAGAGCCAGTTGTTCAAGAAGCAGTAGTAAATTATGAGCAAATCGAAAATGCTACTATTTCTGTTGTAGGCTTTACAATGGGTGATTTTGCAAATATGCCAACTGTTGAAAATGGCGGAACTGTTGCTGTTGGTAAGTGGATTGGTGTTTCTGTAACTCCAGCTGAAGGCTATGAGGTAGATACAGTTACTGTTAATGGTAGTGCAACTGTTTTACAAGCTGGTTACTATTGTTATTCAGTTGCTGATACAACTGCTTTAAATGTTGTTGTTACTTTAAAGGCTGCTGCTCAACCTTCTGATGCAACAGTAAATTATGCTGAAACAACTAATGGTTCATTTGTAGTTAAATCATTTGCAGTTTCTAATCCTCAAGCTATGACTACTGTTGAAGATGGTGGTTCAGTAGCTACAGGCTTATGGATTGCTGTTATGGCTACACCTGCTCAAGGTTATGAGGTTAAGTCTATTACTGTTAATGGTAGTGCAACAGTTAATTATTATGGTATTCAATGCTTCCAAGTTACTGAAGGTGTTGAATTAACTGTAGCTGTAGAATTCCAAAAGGAAACAACTCCTATTTATGTTAAGATTGAAAATGATTGGACAAGCGTTTATTTATATGGTTGGGCTGATGGCAAGGGTGATAATTCATGGCCAGGCATTCAAATGACTTTAGTTGAGGGTACAACTGATGTATATACAGCTAGAATCAATAAGGAATTTGGATCAATAATTTTTAATAACAATAATGGTTCTCAAACTGCTAACCTTTCTCAATCTGAAACAATCAATGCATATATAGTTACATCTTCAGGTGAACAAGCTGCATTCTATGAAAATGGCGAATTTACTCCTGTTTATGAGGCTCCTGTTTTATACTATGTTGGCTCTGCGACAAATTGGTCATTCAGTGATGAAAATAAATTAACAGTTAATGGTAACACTGCTACAATCACTATAACTCTAGCAGTTAATGATTCATTCAAGATTGCTACAAGTTCATGGGGAAGTGAACAACATGCATATAACTCTACATTATGTGATGGTTTAACTACTCCAGCTAGCGGTAGTGATATCGTTTGTACTGTTGCTGGTACTTATTTAGTAACTGTTAATAATTTAACTGGTACTTTATCAACTGTAATTACTGTTGTAACAGAATAATTTAAATATGACATAATCAGGCCATATTTTTGGCCTGATTATTTTAAAAACTTATTTGCGAGGTATGATTATGAAATTATTAGAACCTATAAAGATTGGTAATACAGTCTTTAAAAATAGAGTAATGTTTCCACCTTTAACAACTGGGTATGAGGAAAGAGATGGTTCAATTGGTGAAAGATCATTTAATTTTTATAAGAGATTAGCTGAAGGTGGTGTAGGATATATTGTAATAGGTGACGTTGCACCTGTAAATACAGCATCACCTACACCTAAATTATTCGATGATAGACAAATTCCTACTTTTGCAAGATTAGCTGATGCTTTACATGAGTTTGATGCAAAATTAGGATTACAAATTTTCCATCCAGAATATGATGTTCCGGGTGTTGGTCGTATGATTGTTGCCTCTATGACAGCTTTAAAAGAAGCTGAAGAAGCTAAGGCAAAAGGTGATATGGCTACATTTGGTGCTAAAATGCAAGAGGCTGGAAAAATTCGTACTGATGCGTTTGCTAAGCTTCATCATGATATGATGCACTTTATAAATGAGGCTTCTATCGAGCAGCTACAACAAATTATCGTAGCAATGGGTAATTGTGCTGCTAAGGCTGTTAAGGCTGGTGTAGATGTAATTGAAATTCATGGTGATAGAATTGTTGGTTCTTTATCTTCAACTATTCTAAATAAGAGAACTGACATTTACGGTGGTTCGTTTGAAAATAGAATTCGCTTTGCTATAGAAGTTGTTAGAGCTATTAAGAATACTGCACCAAATATTACTATCGATTATAAGCTTCCTATTGTTACTAAGCAAAAGGATGGCTCATTAATTGGTAAAGGTGGCGTAATTTTAGAAGAAGCAATTGAGCTAGCAAAGATTTTAGAAGCTGAAGGTGTTCACACAATTCACGTTGCACAAGCAAATCACACTGGTAATATGAATGATACTATTCCTGCAATGGGAACTAGAGATTATTCATTTATGAGAGAAGAATGTATCGCTATTAAGAATGTAGTATCAATTCCTGTTTCAATTGTTGGTCGTGTAATTGATGTAGATATGGCAGAAGAACTAATAAACTCAGGTGTATGTGATTTTGTTGGCTTTGGTCGTCCATTACTTGCAGATCCAGATATCGTAAATAAGACAGAAGCTGGCTTAAAGCACTTAATTCGTAAGTGTATTTGTTGTAATAAGGGTTGTACAGACAATATTCAAAATCGTAAGGGCTTAGAATGCGTTTTAAATCCTGAAAATGGTTCTGAATATAAGCGAGTAATCACTCCTGCAGAGACTTCTAAGAAGGTTGCTATTGTGGGTGGTGGTG
>JAZNYN010000021.1:0-11619 GCA_045594405.1 Anaeroplasma sp. | reverse complement strand
CTTGTAAGGTTGTAAGAAATGGTAGCCTACAAACAATTAATGCTGATGAATTAGTTGTAGGTGATATTATCAATATTGAAGCTGGTGATTCAATTCCTGCAGATGCAAGAATTATTGAATATTCAAATTTACAGGTTGAAGAGGCTGCATTAACAGGTGAGTCTGTTCCAGTTAATAAGGATAATATATATATTGAAAACAATGATGTACCTTTAGGTGATAAGAAGAACTGCTTATTCTCATCAACATATGTTACTAATGGTAAGGGTAAGGCTATTGTAACTGAGGTTGGTATGTCTACAGAAATTGGTAAGATTGCTGGCATGCTAAGTGAACAACACGAAGAACTTACACCACTTCAAAAGAAGCTTAATCAGGTTGGTAGCTCAATTGGTATTTTATGCTTAGCAGTATGTTTAATTGTATTTATCCTTGAAATGATTACATTCAATTGGGACTGGAGCTACTTTGCTGAAGCATTTAAGACAGCAGTAGCATTAGCTGTTGCTGCAATTCCTGAGGGCCTTGCTACAGTAGTTACAATTGTTCTTTCAATTGGTGTTACTAAGATGAGCAAGCAAAATGCTATCGTTAAGAAGCTTCCTGCAGTTGAAACATTAGGCTGCTGTAATGTTATTTGCTCAGATAAGACTGGTACATTAACTCAAAATAAGATGACAGTTACTAAGCTATACCTTAATAAGGTTAAGGACATCAAGGATGTAACAGAGGAAGAAAAGCAAATGCTATTATACTTTGCCATTTGCTGTGATGCTTCAATTGAAACTAAAAATGGTAAGCTTGTTAGAATTGGTGATCCAACTGAATTAGCTTTATTAGATGTAAATTTAGTTGTTGGTGGTGACATTACTCCATATAATAGATTATTAGACTTACCATTCGATTCTGATAGAAAGCTAATGACTACAGTAATTAAAAATGGTGAAAAATATGTAGCTATTACAAAGGGTGCACCAGATAATGTTATTAATTTAGCTATTAATCCTAAGAAGGAAAAAACTCAAGCTTCTAAGGCTAATAATGGTATGGCAGAAAATGCATTACGTGTATTAGCACTAGCAGTTAAGGAATTTGATGAAATGCCTACAATTGAGGATCTTGAAAAGGAATTTACATTTGTTGGTTTAGTTGGTATGATTGACCCTGCAAGACCTGAGGTTAAGGAATCAATTAGGATTGCTACTGCTGCAGGTATCAAGACAGTTATGATTACAGGTGACCACATTGTTACTGCATCTGCAATAGCTAAGGAATTAGGTATCTTAAGAGATGGTGATAAAGCTATCACATCTCAAGAGTTAGAAGAATTATCAGATGATTACCTTAAGGAGCACATCCATGAGTATTCAGTGTTTGCACGTGTTGCTCCTAAGGATAAGGTAAGAATTGTTGAGGCATGGCAAAAGAATGATGCTATTTGTGCAATGACTGGTGATGGTGTAAACGATGCTCCAGCATTAAAGAAGGCTGAAATTGGTTGTGCTATGGGTATTACAGGTACTGACGTTTCTAAGGAAGCAGCTGATATGATCTTAACAGATGATAACTTTTCAACTATCGTATCTGCAGTTAAGGAAGGTAGAGGTATTTACGATAACATTCGTAAGTGTGTTAAGTATTTATTATCATCAAACATTGGTGAGGTATTAACAATCTTTGTAGCATCAGTTATATCTGCCTTTGGTGTATCATTAGGAACACCTCTTGCTGCAATGCATTTATTATGGATCAATTTAATTACAGATTCACTTCCTGCATTTGGTATAGGTATGGAAGAGGCTGAAGATGATGTTATGTACCAAAAGCCAAGACCAAAGAATGAAGGCTTCTTTGCAAATGGTTATATTTGGAAGATTTGTATTGAGGGTGCTATTATTGGTGTTGTAACATTAGCTGCTTATATATTAGGTAAATTTTCAGTGCTTGGTTCAATTGATGGTATTGATTCTCATGTGTTAGGTCAAACTATGGCATTCCTAGTATTATCATCTACACAATTATTCCATGCGTATAATGTTAAGTCTAAGCACTCTATATTTAGTCCAAAGAGCTATAAGAACAAGTTTATGAACTTTGCATTTATTACTGGCTTTGCATTACAAATTTTTGTAATCTATACTCCAGGTGTTCAAAATATTTTTGAATTCGTATCACTTCCATGGCAATACTTCTTATTATGTATGGGTCTATCATTAGTTATGGTAGTTATCATGGAAATCAGCAAGCTTGTAAAGAGACTTAGAAAGAATAAGTAATATAAGTAGGGGCGTCCTTTGATGCCCCTTTTAATAACTTATTATTTGTTTTTAAACCTTATTGACAACGCACAAATTTTTATGTATAATGAAATGGCACTTGGATAAAAGGAGTAATACTCAAGAGGCTCAAGAGGCGCCCCTGCTAAGGGCGTAGGTCGGGAAACTGGCGCGAGGGTTCGAATCCCTCTTGCTCCGCCATTGTAATTATTACAGCTTTGATGAAAATCAAGGCTTTTTATTTTTTATTGCATGTTAGCTTCTTTTGATGAGTAACAACTGCCGTAGTATTTCTATTTTTAAGCACAGATTGTGATATATATATGAAAAAAATAGTAATTTAATCTCTTTTGTGATTTCTTTTGACAAATTTCAACTTTGTTATATAATAAAAATAGTAGTATCTTTGTATTTTAATTTAAGAAGGTGAAAATATATGCCGCTAGGAACTTTAATTTCTTTATGCGCTTTAGCAGTATTTTTTATAGCTTACATGGTTGTGAGATTTTTAAATTTAAAAATTCCAGCTTTAATTTTAAAAAGCCTATCATCTATTTCATTTGTATGTATGGCTATATTTGCTAAGCCTCGACTATTATTTGATGGCTTTGCATATTCGTTAACTATTGTTGCTTTATCTTTAGGCTGTATTTCTGATATTGTTATTCAATTTAGAAGATACTGCTCAAATTCTAAAACCAATTTTGTTTTAATGAATGTTGGCTTTGGATTATATGGTTTAGAAATAATGGTGCTAAACCTAGTTCTAGTTAATATGGCTGTTGTTCAAAAGGTTGAATCAATCACATGGCAAACAATTGCTGCATTAGGAACAACTATTGTAGTCTTGATTTTAGAAAATATTATAGGTAAAAAGAAGAAATATGAATTTGGTAAATTTGAGCTTCAGGCAAATCTATATCTTTTAGTTCTTTCATTTGTTGCCTTTATTTCTATTTTCTTATTTATTAGTGGAAGTAAAACACTATTATTTATGCTAGGTATGATTTCTTTTATCATTTCTGATGTATTCTTAATTGCTGTTTATTTCGGAGGTAGAAAGGATAACAAGATATTTGTTATATTAAATAATTTATTCTATTATAGTGCACAGGCACTGTTAGCCTTATCATTATTATATGTAATAGCATAAAAACATCCCCAATCAAATCGATTGGGGATTTGTTTATTTTTTAAATTCCTCATTTACAATTTTGCTGTTTCCAATTCTTTGGTTTTGTGTTTGAGTAGTAGCCTCAGGCTTCTTAATTGATGTCACCGCAATTCTTAGCTTTTGATTTTTGCGGTAGCGTAGGCGATATTCATAATCACGATGCATTTCAATCTTTGCATTATGAAGCCTTGTCTTTTTTCTGTTGAAATCATTTTTCTCATCATACCAAGTTTTAGCAACCTTATATAATTTATAGTATTCATTATACTCTTTAGCTGTATTAATTGGATGGAAAATAGCCTTAAAGATAGATTGTGCTTTAAATGCTTCCTTAACCTTCATAACCATTGCTACAAACATTAGATGATCTACAGTTTTACCGTTCTTATCAGCAATATTAAGAAGCGTGTTAATATTTGTGATTACCTCTTTAGGTGATGCAATCACATAGTTTTTGCCATATAGCGCGTAATCAATATACAGCTTCGGGTCCTTAATACCAACTAAATCTGCTATAGCCAGTGCTGCTGATTCATCAGTTCTATTGAAAGAATAATATAATTCATTATGTGGTGATGCTAACGGATCTAGTAATGATGCAGCTAATGCTTTGATTCTTATATTTTTGATATTGCCAAATAATGTTGTTTCTAAAACAATACTAAGGTTTACACCCTCTGCTAAAATTCCCTGACCGATGTTAGCTGCGATGCTTATATCAGATTTACCAGTTTTTAGCATTGTACTATAATAATCATCATTAGTTACACAATCTTCAAATTTTTGCTTGTATAGTTTTACATAGTTTGCTAGTGCGATGGCTTGAATATTATCACTACCAGCAGTGAATAGGTCAATTGGAGTGTTTAGGCCCTCATTTAGATATCTAACAATTATGTCTGCTTGAGTTAGCATAACCATCTTTGAATAGTTTTGCTTTAATGAATTTGGAATATATAAATTCTTATCAGGAGTTTTGCTTGATGATACATGCTTAGTTAGCTCCCACTTTGGTGAATTATCACCATAAAGAAGCTCACCTAGCTCATCAACTAAAGCATTATATTTTTCAGGCTGATCCTTTAGATACTCAAATAGTCCATCACATAAGCCACCCTTTGCAAGGATAGTATTAAATGGAGCTTTTTTGAATGCCTCCCAGTAGCCATACTTTTCGTATACCTCCATAATTTTTTTAGCGAATGTAACAGTTTCAAAAATATCTCTTGCCTCTGGTTCAAAGGGCTTAACCTCAGTATTGATAATGGGGCGATTCTCTGATATTGCTTCATAGGCCTTTTTAAGCTTGGCAACATCAGTATTTTCAATAGCTGAGGCCTTCACCTTATCTATAGTATTAAGATTTTTATCTAAATATCTTCTAAGTTCAAATGTAAATATACCACTTAGCTTACTTTCACCGTGAAGAGAAGAAATCTTTGATGCGTACTTAGAAATAAATTTGTATAGATAAGCCTCCTTTAAGGAAAGCTTTTCATCATTCATAAATTTTCTGTTAATCTCAGTATATCTATTTGCAATTCTAAAATAATCTTGTTCAGTTAATGAATTAAATAATGTAGTTCTATTAAAGTATTCTAAAGGAATATATAATAAGTCATCAGTGTCTGTTTTTTCTTTAACAAACTTAACCATTTCGATATCATATTCATCCAAAATATCATCTGATGGATATAATCCTTCAATGAATGCAATTGCTTCTTTGTTATCCAGCTTTGCTATAAGCTTATCTGAATAAATAATTAATAAATTTAAATAATCATTAAATTTTTCCTTTTCCTCAGCAGGAAGTGCAGTATAAGTGCTATACTGCGTAATGAATGATTTAGCTTTTTCAAATGGTGTTTTGCCTTTAATAATGATATTACACATATTAGCACCTACCTTTCGTAATCACATTATATACACTAAGTAACACCAAAATTACACCAAAAATGCACCAAAATTACACCAATATTAAATTTTTATTAAATTTACATAATTTTATTTTAAATGTAATATACATTTCATAATTTATGATATTTTAATAACTAAATAAAAAAAAATAAAAAAAATAGAATTTTCTTGTTGACAAGCAACAATGCTTTTGTTATAATCTTTGTTGCTGAGCTACTAAAGGCTCATTAACATACATGGCCCGTTGGTGAAACGGTTAACACACATGCCTTTCACGCATGCATTTATGGGTTCGAACCCCGTACGGGTCACCATTTGATGACTATTCTCGATGCTTAAAAAGTATCGAGATTTTTTTTTATTTTTAACAAGCGTTTTCTTATTGAAATAATAATATAATTATTTATAATATAAGTTGAATGGAGTTGCTATTATGGAAAAGATAAATAAAAGAGAAAGTGGTGTATTATTACACATATCAAGCTTGCCATCTAATTATGGCATTGGATCTTTAGGAAAGGAAGCCTATGCGTTTGTTGATTGGTTAAAGTCTGCAAACTTTAAGCTATGGCAAATTTTACCTTTAGTTCCTACTGGCTATGGTGATTCACCATACCAATCAGTTTCTTCAATGGCTCTAAATTATTATTTTATTGATTTAGATATTTTAATTGAAAAGAAGCTACTAACAAAAGAGGATATTGAAGGCTTTAATTTATACATAAATGAGAAGTATGTTAGCTTTGAAAATGTATTTTATACAAGAATTGATATTTTAAGAAAGGCCTTTTCTAGATTTGATGTAGAGGATGTGGACTTCAAGGAATTCATCGATAAGGCTGATTATAAGGACTTTGCTTTATTTATGACATTAAAGGCAAAATATGATTATCAGTCTTGGACTACATGGCCAAAAAAGTATCAAAAGTATTCAAAGGCTGTTGAGACACAGTTGTTAGAAAATGATTTAAATGAGGTATTATTCTGGCAATGGACTCAATATGAGTTTATTAATCAATGGAAGCCATTACGCAAATATGCAAACGATAATGGTATTGAATTAATTGGTGATATGCCTTTATATGTTGCATATGACAGTGTTGAGGTATGGAAGACACCTAAGCTGTTCTTGCTTGAACCAGACTTAACACCAAAGTTTGTTGCTGGCTGTCCTCCTGATGCATTTAGTGATGATGGTCAATTATGGGGTAATCCGGTATATGACTGGCCATATCATAAGAAGCAAAAATATAGCTGGTGGACTAAGAGAATTAATCACTCATTTGCATTCTGTGATAGAGTAAGAATCGATCATTTTAGAGGATTTGATAGATATTATAGTATTCCATATGGAAATACAAATGCTAGAATCGGCGAATGGGTTGATGGCCCTAAGTTTGATTTATTTAAGGATAAGCTAGATATGAAAATCATTGCTGAGGACCTAGGTGTGATTGATGATGGTGTTATAGAGCTTATGAATCAAACTGGCTATCCAGGAATGAAGATACTAGAATTTGCCTTTGATGGTAATTCTAATAATGAGCACAAGCCATCTGTATTTAATCCAAACAATGTTGTTTATACAGGTACACATGATAATCAGCCTTTATTAGAATATATTAATGAATTAAGCGAGTATGGTATTGATACCTTTATTAGTGATTTATTAACAGAGGGTAGAATGCTTAATGTTGATATTGAAACTGAAACTAACGAGGATTTAGTTAAGTCTGCTATCAAGGTTGCAATTGCTTCAGGTGCTAACACTTGTGTTTTACCTATGCAGGATTTATTAACTCAAGGTAAATATACAAGAATGAATTTACCTGCTACATTGTCAACAGATAACTGGAGCTATAGAGTAGAAAAGAAGCTTCTTACTCCTGAGCTTGCAGCTTACTATAATGATCTAAATACAAAATATAATAGATAAAAGAAATGGCTCTCAAATAAAGCGAGAGCCATTTATATTTTATTATTCAGTTTTTTTAGTGCATCAAAGCTTGCGTTAGAAAGATCATGCTCAATTTTGCATGCATCCTCCTCAGCAGTCTTTTTATCGACACCTAGCTTAACTAGTAAGGATGTTATTACTAGATGACGTTCATATATTTTTTCTGCAATTTCTAAGCCTACCTTTGTTAAGCTAATATGGCTATTTCCATCAATAATAATATAGCCATTTTCCTTAAGCTTTTTAAGAGCAATTGATACAGAAGGCTTTGAATACCCTAAATCATTAACAACATCTATTGCGTGAACACCATCGATGCTTTTTGAGAGTCTATATATTGATTCTAAATAGTTTTCTCCTGATTCTAATATTGGCATAATTACACCTTCCTTTACATATTATTATACTATAATTATCTAAGCAAAATAAAGTGTATTTTTATAAAAAAATATGTTGACAATAATTTACATTGGGTATATAATTATAAATAGTTAGTGGGGACTAACCACTATTATTATTTTGGGTGATAAGTTAGTTGTGACTAACCGGAGGTTATATATGGAAAAGAGATTAAGCGAATTAAAGATTGGAGAGGCTGGAAGTGTTAAGTCAGTGGCATGTGAAGCCTCAGTGAAAAGAAGATTAAGTGATATGGGTTTAATTGCTGGTGTAGAGATTACGGTTGTTAGATTTGCACCATTAGGTGATCCAATGCAAATAGAGATTAGAGGATATCAATTAGCATTAAGAAAGCATGAGGCTAATGATATCATAGTGGAGGTGGCTTAATGAAGTACGCGTTAATAGGCAATCCTAATTCAGGTAAAACTACATTATTCAATTCATTAACAGGTGCCACATTGAGAACTGGTAATTGGCCAGGTGTAACTATTGAAAAGAAGGAAGGAAAATATAAGGAGCATTCTATTGTTGACCTTCCAGGTATTTATTCATTATCGCCTTATTCACCAGAGGAGGTTGTATCACGTAACTTTCTATTACATGAGGAGGTTGATTGTGTTATCAACATTGTTGATGCATCTAATTTAGAAAGAAATCTATATTTAACATTACAATGCTTAGAGCTTGATATTCCTGTTGTTATTGCATTTAACATGATTGATCTTGCTAAGGAGCAAGGAGTTAATTACGACATCAAGGCTATCTGTAGTAAGCTTGGCGTTTCTGGTGTGGAGATTTCTGCATTAAAAAAGCAAAACCTTACTGAGCTTATGAATAAAGCTGAGGAGGCAGCTAAAAAACCAAGAGCCGGGTTTACAGTCTTAAAGGATGTTGCTGACTTCAAAGAGAAAATTAAGCATTCAAATTTTATTACATCTAAGCTATTAGAGGGTGATGCTTTAATTTCTGAGGAGCATGCAGTATTAATGACAAAGCTTAAGGATCAAAAGAAATTAACTAGTGAGCAATATGCTGATAAATTTGTTGAAGAAAGATATGCATATATCAAAAACGAATTAACAGTGATTCGTAATAAAAAGGAATCTAAATCAAAGAAAATTGATGATGTATTAACTCATAGAATTTGGGGGCTTCCTTTATTTATTCTTATTATGTTTACTGTATTCCATCTAACATTTTCTGAGGACTTTTTATTCCTAGGAGCCTTAGGTATTATTCCAGAGGGATTTTCAGTACCTATTATTGGTGAGGGTGCTATAGCATCTCCAGGTATAATGCTATTTAATTTGATGGACCTATTAGTTGGTTTAATTGGTGATGGATTAGCCGCGTTATTTGCAAATGCTCCTATATGGTGCTCATCATTAATCGTTGATGGTGTATGGGGCGGAGTTGGTGCTATCCTATCATTTATTCCTAATATTTTAGTGCTATTTTTATTTGTAGCAATTCTAGAGGATTGTGGATATATGTCTCGTGTAGCCTTCTTAATGGATAGATTATTTAGAAGTATCGGCTTATCAGGCAAAGCATTTATTCCTTTACTATCATGCTTTGGCTGTGCTGTTCCTGGTATTATGGCTACTAAGACATTAAAATCAGATAAGGAAAGAAGAATTGCAATTATGCTTACTCCATTCTTCTCGTGTGGTGCTAAGCTTCCAATTTGGACTGCGTTTGCTGCTGTATTGTTTGCAGGAGCATATGCTGATTTGATTGTATTTGGTGTATATTTCTTTGGTATTGCTGTTTCAATTATTGCAGCAATAATACTTAACAAATTAATTAAGGGTAAATCAGAGGCCTTCGTTATGGAGATGCCTGATTATCATACTCCTCAGGCTAGAACAATTTGCCTACTACTATGGGATAAGGCAAAGCACTATTTAATTAAGGCTGCTACATTAATTGCAGCATCGACAGTAGTGCTATGGCTATTAACTTCCTTCGACTGGACATTTAATATGGTTGAAGAGATTAATCAATCAATTCTTGGAAGCATCGCTAATTTTATTGCTCCAATCTTCTATCCTCTTGGCTTTGGTAGAGGAGAGTATGCTTCTGTATTCGTTATCGCTTCATTTGCTGGTTTAATTGCAAAGGAAGAGGTTCCTGCTGTATTAGAATCACTAGGTGTATTAGAATTAGCAGTAGCTTCAGTTTCTCCTGCTGCAATCTTTGCTTTCATGGCATTTAACCTACTAGTAGTACCATGTATGGCTGCGGTAGCAACAGCTAGAGGTGAATTAAATAACCGTAAGCATTTCTGGTTGACAATTCTTTTCTGGGTTGTAATCGCATATGTATTTGGTATGCTTGTTTATGTTTTTAGCACATTAATTTCATATGCATGGTGGGTATCATTAATTTTAGTTGGAGTAGTAGCACTAGCAATAGCTTTATATGTTATCTACATCAAAAAGCTTAAGAATGCGGAGGATGCTTTATGCAACCAATAGAGATTATTACTATAGTTATTGCTGCAGCATTAGTTTTACTACCTATAATATTAAAGCCTATGCTAAAGTCGAAGTGCTCTTCATCTTGTGCTTCTTGCAATAAAAATTGTATTGCCAAATCATTAGATAAAATAAGTGCTGAAATTAAAAACGAGATAAATTAGTAGTAAAGAGTGAATCCAATGGGTTCACTCTTTGTTCTTTTTATTTTTCTTTTTTGGTTTATTCATTACATTCATTTTTGATTGCATTCCATTATTAAAGCTTCTATTAGTCAGCTTATCATCAGGTTTGTTTCTTGCAATTTCATGCATTTATATCGCCTCATGTAAATATATGTAAAATTATGTTGCTTTATTCTTATATAAAAGTGACAAAATATTAATGATTTATTTTTGTTTTTATGGTATAATTATATGAGTGTTTTTTCTTGTTTATAAGGAGGTTATACTATGCAGCTATATGAATTATTGTATAAATATAAGAACAATACATCACTAAATTCTAATATTTTAATGCTTAAGCATATGGATAAGAATAGTATTGTTATTAACAAAAGAAACGATGAATATGTGGTATTATCAACAGGAGCCTTTGAAAGGAGTGTTGGTAGTACTAGTATTAGTGTAACAATTGATTCAAATTATCATTATGTAGAAAGTGTATGCTCATGCCTTGAGCATTATCGCAAGAAGGAATGTGTTCATGCAGCATTATTATTTATGAAGGCATTAAGTATTATAGATAAGGAATATTATTTGCGTCAGGTAAGACGCTTTGAGTCTATAAAGCTTGCAGAATCACACAATGAAATAATGAATAACCTTGCACTTAATATTACATCCGTAAATCCATATTTTGGAGCAATACATCTAACTCCAGTTATTGAATATATAGGTGGAGCTTATAGACTATCAATAAGAATTAAGCAGGATAAGGAATACGTAGTTAAGGAATTAAAGGAATTCATTTATGCTATGGAAAATGGCAAGGAAATCGAATATGGACAAAAGCTTTCCTTTGTTCATTCCTATGAATGCTTAGATGATTTATCTAAGGAGTTTTATAGCTTTTTGGCTAATATAGCATATAAGGAAGAAAGTAAATATATTGAAATTAGAAAATCTCAGCTTTTAAAGGTATTGGAAATATACCAAGAAAGCTATGTATATTATGGAACCGATGATGCTAAGCAAACCCTAAGATTGGTTACCAAAACTTTAGACACAAGGGTTGTTCTTAATGCTCAAAGGTTATCTATTCATTCTCCATTAGAATCAAAGAAAATGGTATGTGGTGTTAATCATGCTTATTTTATTGATGAGGATAAAATTTATTATTATACATATAAATCAAGATTAGAGCGTAAGATTTATGAATCCTTATTCAAGGTTGATAAGGGATTAATTATCG
>JAZNYN010000020.1:0-15193 GCA_045594405.1 Anaeroplasma sp. | reverse complement strand
AACAGTTATAGCAGGAAAGCTTAAGTTGTTTTCTTTTACAACCGCTACAACTGACGGAGAAACATCGGTCGCAATTGTATACGGATAAGTTGCGGAAAATCCACGGCAATACATATCAAATATAACTCCTGCAACCTTACGCTGAGTTACTGAATCAAGATTTTTGTCAATCTTATATTTTACAACAAAAAAGGGCATTTGTAAACACCTTTTTGAAATCTTTTCCTATTATTTTGTAAATATTTATAGTATTATTGCAAACTGTTAATTAAAAATGATAAAATTATATCGAATAAAGAGGGTGATAATATGATACTTAATTCAATATTATTTAGTGATCCAATTGTATGGGTTCCCTTATGTGTAATTGCGTTTATAATATTAATAATTTTGTTAATATCATATATTTGCTTTAGAATAGTTTTTTATTCATCTAGAAAGCCTAAATATGATGATAAGGCAATTGAAATTTATGAAGGAAAGGCATATGAGCCATACTATGCTCAAATGCAACAGGATATTAAAGATGTAATCGAATTACCAAAGGAATATGTAAGCATTAAATCACATGATGGATTAACCCTTAGAGGTAAATATTATGAGGTTAAAAAGGGCGCACCAATCGAGCTAATGCTACATGGCTATCGTGGTAACGGCAAGCGTGACCTATCTACTGGTGTTCTACGTGCTAGGGGAAAGGGTAGGAATGTTCTAGTAATTGATCATAGAGGCTCAGGACTATCTGATGGTAAGGTAATTACATTTGGAGTTAAGGAATCTATAGATGCGTTAGGATGGATTAACTATATTATCAACAACATTGACAAGGATGCTAAAATCTTCCTTACTGGTATATCTATGGGAGCAGCCACTGTAATGAACTGCTCTACGATGGAGCTTCCTAAAAACGTTGTTGCAATCCTAGCCGACTGTGGCTTTACATCGCCTAAGGATATAATAAGTAAGGTAATGAGAGATATGAAGCTATCACCTAAGCTACTCTATCCATTTATTAAGCTGGGTGCTAAATTATTTGGTCGCTTTAATATTGATGAAAAATCATCTATAGAAAGCGTCAAAAATTGTAAGCTTCCAATCATCTTCATTCACGGTAAGGAGGACGGCTTCGTTCCTTATGAAATGAGTGTGAGGTGTTATGAGGCATGTGGCTCAAAAAATAAAAAGCTTCTATTAATAGATAAGGCGGATCATGGTCTTGCGTTTATGGCAGATCCGGAGCTATACCTAATTGAACTTGAGGGCTTCTTTGGTCCACTAGTCAATCAAAAATAGAAAAAATAAATTTCAAAGAGCATCTAGTAAAACAAACTAGATGCTCTCTTTTTTATTATCCGTTAGAATGGATTTTCAGTTTTATACTTATCATGCTTTGGCTTATTATAGCCAATTTTTTCTACGCCCAAATATTTGAATACCTCAAATAATGCTTTGCCATAGTGACCAAATGCAACAGCACCATGATGAGGAAAGCCATCCTCAATCAACACATGACGATAGAATCTTGCCATCTCATCAATTGCAAAAATACCAATACCACCAAATGAACGAGTTGGAACTGGTAGCACCTCACCTTGAGCCACATATGCATATAAATGATTATCAGCTGTAGATTGAATACGATAGAATGTAATGTCTCCAGGTTTGATGTCACCCTCAAGTGTACCATTAGTAACCTCAACAGGTAGATTTCTTGCCATAATTTTTTGATACTTCATAGTTGGATTACATAGCATTTTTGAGCATGTATTTCCACAGTGGAAGCCCATAAATACATCCGTTGAAGTATAATCAAATTTACCTTTAATATCTTCACTGTAAATATCTGCAGGTACTGTATTGTTGATATCTAATAATGTTACTGCATCATTAGAAACACATGTGCCAATATATTCTGATAATGTACCATAAATATCAACCTCGCAAGATACAGGAATGCCTCTTGATGTTAAACGTGAATTTACATAGCAAGGAACAAATCCAAACATTGTTTGGAATGCAGGCCAGCACTTTCCAGCGATTGTAACATACTTTCTATAGCCCTTATGCATTTCTACCCAATCTAATAATGTAAGCTCATATTGAGCAAGCTTAGGTAGAATTTCAGGCTTTTTGTTACCACAGCCTAATTCATGCTCCATATCCTTTACAACATCAGCAATTCTAGGATCATTTTCATGCTTTAGGAATGCCTCGTATAAATCTAATTCAGAATTTTCCTCAATCTCAACACCCATATTATAGATTTGCTTAATAGGTGCATTACAAGCTAAGAAATTCATTGGTCTTGGACCAAATGAGATAATCTTTAGGTTGTTTAAACCATAAACAGCTCTAGCAATCGGTAAGAAATCATGAATTAGCTTTGCACATTCTTCCTTAGTTCCAACTGGATTTTCAGGAATATATGCCTTAACATTTCTAAGCTTTAAATTGTATGATGCATTTAGCATACCACAATATGCATCTCCTCTATCATTTACTAAAACCTCACAGTTTTCCTCTGCAGCTGCACAGAACATAATTGGTCCATCGAAATGCTTTGCAAGTAATGTTTCAGAAATTTCTGGTCCAAAGTTTCCTAAATAAACACATAATGCATTACAGTCATTTTTCTTGATATCCCCAAGTGCTTGCATCATATGAATTTCAGATTCAACAATACAAATTGGGCATTCATAAATATCAGCTTCATTATATGCTTTTTTGTAAGCCTCAACTAATGCCTTTCTTCTATTTACAGATAAGCTTTCTGGGAAACAGTCTCTACTTACCGCAACAATTCCCACCTTAATACTTGGTATATTTTTCATCTTTTTTTCTCCTTTATTTTGTAGCTTCTATAGCTTTTATTTCAATTGATAATCCCCTAACAAATCTATCATAGAATTCATTAAAGCCTTTAATTTCCTCTTCAGTAGCTAATTCACATTCGGTTTTTGCTGTGACAAACACCTTATTATCTAAATAATCCTCTAACTTTTCTCCATTTTCCTTATATAGGTAGTAGCTAGCTAAAAGTGCCATACCATATGGTCCACCCTCACCAGCACTTGATAGTGTTAAAACCTTTGTGCTTATGGCTGCCGATAGCATTCTCATACCAACAACTGGTGTCTTAAAAAATCCACCATGGCCATAAATCTTATCTATCCTAATTCCTTCCTTTTCAAATAAAATGTCCATTCCCATTCTAATTGTAGCTAATAGAGAATACATATGAGCTCTCATAAAATCAGCAACATTCATTGAATACTCTGGGTTTCTAACTACTACTGGTCTACCTTCATTTATTTTAGCAATAGGCTCACCAGAGTAATAATTGTAGGCAAGTAGCCCAGATACATCATTAGATGCATTCATTGAATTAGTAAACAGCTTAGTAAAAAGCTTACCCTTATCAACTGCTGCGCCTGATAATTCAATAACCTCTGCAAATAAATTAACCCATGCATTAATATCACTAGTACCATTGTTCACGTGAACAAGTGCCGCGTCAATTCCTGATGGTGATAATATAACATCAATCTCAGGATACATTCCGATTTTTTTATTTGTAATAATAGTTAGATTAGAGCTTGTTCCAATAGAGGCATTACCAGTATTTGCTCTAACCGAGTTAGTCGCAACCATACCAGTTCCCATATCACCCTCAGGTGGACATAAAGGAATACCTGCTTCTAAATCTCCAGTTGGATCCAAAAGCTTAGCACCTAAAGGTGTTAGGTATCCTGCATTTTCACCTGCAATTAAATTTTTAGGAAGAATATCTAATATTTTCCAACAAACATCATCAGAAATTAATCTGTTAAACTTATCAACCATTGCCTTATCATAATCTAAGGTATCTGTATCAATTGGGAACATTCCTGAACCCTCACCAATACCAATTACCCTCTCACCAGTTAATCTATAATGGATATAGCCTGCAAGAGTAGTTGCAAAAGCAATTTTATCTACATCTTTTTCTTTATTTAAGATGGCTTGATAAATATGGGCAACGCTCCAACGCTGTGGAATATTAAAATTGAATTCCTTAGATAAAATTGAAGCCGCCTCACTAGTAATAGTATTTCTCCAAGTTCTAAATTCAGCAAGCTGATTATCCTTTGAATCGAAAACTAAATAACCATGCATCATACCAGAAATACCAATCGCACCAGTTCTTGTTAGCTTCATTTTGTATTTATTTTCAAAATTATACTTTAGGTCCTGATAGCACGCTTGAAGGCCAGATATTACCTCATCCATATCATATGTCCAAACACCATTGACCAGCTTATTTTCCCAATCGTAAAAGCCCTGTGCTATAATCTCATAGCTATCATCTAGCATTACAGCCTTTATTCTTGTAGAGCCAAGCTCTATACCTATTGTTGTTTTTAATAGATTCATAATTTAACCTCTATAAAAGTAATAGTTTCATTCAATGAAATTATAACATAATTTAAGGCTATTACTACTTCTTTTTTTTGAAAACGTATACCTAAATAAATAAAGTGGTGATTATCTCACCACTAATATATATTATTGTCTATAATCTTCTGGAATATATAAATTATATTTTTCTTCATCAAATGTAACACCAAGAGCCTCTAAAAGCTCATCACGATACTCATTT
The DNA here is from genome assembly GCA_045594405.1 of Anaeroplasma sp. GTDB lineage: Bacteria > Bacillota_I > Bacilli_A > Acholeplasmatales > Anaeroplasmataceae > Anaeroplasma. The sequence goes on along the minus strand of JAZNYN010000020.1, from coordinate 10,554 downwards.
GTTTTTAGATTATATTGCATACTCCAAATAAGCCACGCATAATCAAACCACCTATCACCTCTACCAGCACCACACAAGTCAACAAAGCCAACCACCTTGTTATCCTTATCAATAAGAATATTTGGCAAGCACAAATCACCATGTATAAATTCATTGCCTATTGATTCAGGTGCAGGATATGGACAATCATACTTATCCATTTCCTTAAGTATGTCTACTGCTTCCTTTAGAATTTTAATTAGCTCCTTGTGATCAGATGGAATTCTATCTAAAATCAAGCTTTCGCCCTCAATGAAGCCTCTTAGAAAATAAGCCTTATTATTCTCAATTATAAAGGCCTTTGGCTCTGGTGATGGTATTTTCCCATACACAAACGAACAAAGCTCATATTCCTTCTTTAATAGCTCAATATTAGACGATATTTTAAGCACATATTTATTTTCAAAAAGAATCACTGAATCCTCACTAGTACCTATATCATCTAGCTTGTATTTCAAATCATTTATATATTCCTTAATCAGCTTAGGAATGAATGATAAATTATTATTCATTTTTCATTCCTCCTTTACTATTTTTCTAAAATACCCCACCATTTAATTGCAACATCATAATAAAATGACCATGGCTCCTCATTATGAACCTGTGCTGAATCATAAATATATCTAGCCTGCTTTTCATCAAAGCCAACAGAAGCTAGATGCTTATACGTAACAGTAGTTAAAGGCTCTAATACCTTTTCCAAGCCAATTCCACCAACAAAGAAGAAATACTTACCAAAGCCCTCAGAAAACTTAATATGCTTCTTTAATTCCTTAATAAATAAGCTCTTCTTATAGAATGCAAATGCAGGAGTAAAGCATAGTGAAAAGGCAACCTGCTCTTTGTATTTTGTGCCCATATAGAAAGAATACAAGCCACCCATTGAAGAACCACCAACAGCTGTGTTTTCTCTATCTGGCTTAGTAAAGAATGTCTCATCAATCATAGGCTTTAATACATTAAATATATAATCAGCAATTATCTCGCCCTTAGGATTAAGTATCTCATCTCCAAAGGTTTTCTTTTCAAAAGCCTTAGCCTTAATTAGCATTTCATCTCTTCTGTCATTCCCATCTATTGCGGAATCAATACCAACGACTATCATACCCTTACCATTTTGCTTAACATATTTTTCAATTGTTTCATCAACATGCCATTCACCAACAAATGAAGTGTGATGATCAAATAGATTTTTACCATCCATCATATACATTACAGGGAATCTATTATCAGGATTATTAAAATCATAATTAGATGGCAAATAAACTCTAATTAATCTATTATTGTCCTTAATATCTCCCTCGATGTAGATTTCTTTAGTGTATAATGCACCCTTAGATATTGTGTTTGGCTTCTTTGTATATAATTTGAAGCCCTTGTATTCTTTTAGTTTTTCCATAGTATCACCTACTTTTAATTATATATCAAACAATGAAAAAAAGCCATATTATTCGATGGCTTGATTGTTATTTAGTATTCTGTCAAATAGCCTTGAGCATGGATTATATAATAACAAAATAGTTAGAAAGCTGCTAATTGCTAAAACTACCTCCCACAATAAATCAGCTGCTAAATATTCTAATACTCCAATGTCTAAAAGCCAAACGCTTGGTATTATATATATCCAGCTATATAGCAAGGAGAATAGGATTCCTAGCAATGACAAAATAATATTAGATTCAACCTTTTTAAAAATAGTATTTAGAGTAATTGGTATTAGAATCCATCCCATAAGAATAAATGGTAAATAGATAAAATTCATAGCACCAAATATCATTGTATCAAGTATTGCATGTACTAGGATTATTAATGATGTTTTTAAAAGCCCTAGCTTCTTAGAATATAATACGAGCAGAAAAACCGTCAATTGAAAATTTGGTAGGAACGTCAACAATGCCTCTTGAGCAAATAATATGGCTGTCAGTACTACAATTATAGCTATATCCTTAATAGTCATTTTATTCATAAATAAACTCCGTCATGACTAATGATATTTTAGTTCCATCAATAAATACTATATCAGAAAGACCAACTATACTCATCTCATCATCTACATATATAGAAATAAACGTTGACCAATCATGAGCGGTAGTAAAGCCTTCTATAGACATAAGCATACCATCCTCAAATGTAACATTATCATAATTAGCCTCTAATATGTCGGCAAGCTTATCTCCTTCCTCAAAGCTTATTTTTTTATCACTTTCTATATTTCCATCCAGATCAATTAGCACTATCTGAATTTGACCAGCAGCCTCTGATTGATAGCTATCTTTTATAAAATAGATAGCAACAGCCAATATAGCCACTCCAACTAGAGATAAAATAATAGTCAGTATAAAATTTTTCTTATTCTTCACCTTTTCCTAACCTATTACAAATATATCTAATCATCGACCAGTAATTAGAATATAAGAGAATAGCTCCTCCTAAATAAACATTAGGCAAGTCTCCTGACTTAGCTTCATCCTAAATCTACCTTCTCAGTTACCCAATGGTATTTCGATTTCGTCTGCTTTACAGTTGCTGGGACAGTCCAAGACTTTACTTGGTTCCTTTTTAAATTAATTGCTTAATACCTAACAAGAAAATTATAGCAAATAAAAAAGGCTGAAGCAAGTCAGCCTAATAATTATTCACTTATTTCCTCTGTGCTTGGTTTTGATAATTTATTTATTATTAGCTTCTTTAAATAATGAACAAGTATATATGCATAATAAGACATAAATACGAAGCCTATATCAAGTACAATTACAATTAGCACATAAATAGTTTGACTTCCTGCATAACCAATCTTATCTTGAATAGCAACTCTCACGCTTTCAAGTGGTGGAATATTACATTGATAGAAATTATTGTAGTTTGTTTTTAACACCTGTGCCATAATTGCTGATACAACGCAGAAAATAACTATACCATATAAAATAGATAAGTTTTGTTTTTTCTCAACAGTATGTAGATTTAATCCGTAAATTAATATTAATGTGAATAATACAAGATTATGGAAAAATACTGTATGGAAATCCATAAAGTTTCTAAAGAAATTAATAACATTGCCACTTGAATATATTAAATCTGGATATACAACCATAAATATAAAGATAGCTGTTAAGAAGGCACACCCTACATTAAAAATTTCATCCTTATATTTACCTTTATAAAATGCCATCACAGGAACTGAAAATAAAATCAATGAGCAAAAATGTAATGGAATGCTATAAAGATCGTATGAACCATTAGAAATGCTTGCGATTTGCTTTCCCAATTCGATTGCTAAAAAGATACAAGCTACCACCTTTAATGGTATCATTCTTATTTCATAAGACTTTTTTCCTAAAAATTTATTTAAAATAAAAACAATAATTACTGATGCTATTATGCTAGGAATAACTGTAATAACATGCTCAAATGTCCAAAGTACCATACTTCCACCTCGTAGACGACTATTATTAACAATTAGTTATTTTTGTTTCTTTTACCCTTAATTATTATATCATAATACTAAATAATGTCTACCATCATTTTAAAGCAATTCAGCATCAATAGCTTCTTTTGATAATTCTAATGACTCAGCTTGGATTTTTTTCATTGACCTTTTAAAGACGATGATAAATAAAACTACAGTTGTAGTGACAGCAGCCATATCAGCTACTGGCTCTGCTAGAAATACCGCATCACACTTATTTTCCATAAATGAAGGAAGGATATAAATTAATGGTATTAATAGCACTACCTTTCTAAGTAAAGCTAAAAATAATGATACAGGTGCATTACCTAGGGACACAAAGGTTTGCTGGCAGGCAATTTGAATTCCAAATATACAAATTACTGCCATATATATTCTAAGCGCTCTAGAGGTAAAATCAACAAGCTCAGGAGTATCATTAAATATCGAAACTAACGACTTAGGAAATGCCATTGTTATACCCCAAAATAATATTGAATAGGAAACACAAATGATAAACAATATCTTAAATGTCTTTTTAATTCTATCAGGATTTTTCGCGCCATAATTATAGCTAATTATAGGCTGAGCTCCTTGAGCAAAGCCTTGAATAGGTAGCATTGCAAATTGCATTAGGGAGGCTAAAATTGTCATTGCTCCTACTGCAATATCTCCACCATAGCTTAATAAGGACCTGTTAAAGCAAATGTTTAAAATACTTTCAGTTGACTGCATAATAAATGGTGCAAGACCTAAGGATACTACTGAGCCTACAATTTTTATATTTAGCTTCATGTCACTTATAGTAAGCTTAAGCTTTGTTTTCTTTGATAATAAAAATGTAATTACTAATGCTGAGGTTGCTGCCTGAGAGATTATTGTGGCAATCGCAGCCCCCTTAACACCTAAGTCAAAGGCAAAGATAAATATTGGATCTAAAATAATATTTAGCACAGCACCTATAACAACATTAATCATACTTATCTTAGAAAAGCCTTGAGTTGTTATAAAGGAATTTAATCCTAATGATATCATTACAAAAATCGTACCAAGTGAATATATAGATATATAATCACTAGCATATTGAATAGTATTATCTGATGCACCAAAGGCATATAGCAATGGCGTTTTAAATACCTGTACTACCACCGTCAAAATTATAGCCACCACAATAGTCATTGTAAAGCAATTACCTAATATCTTATTTGCTTCATCCATTTTGCCTTCACCCATTTTGATTGCAGCCTTAGGCGCACCACCCATGCCGCACAAGCAGGAAAAGGCACTAATAATAATTATTATAGAAAAGCAAACACCTACACCTGTTAGGGCTATATCGCCGATTTCTTCGATATGACCGATAAATATTCTATCTATTAAGTTGTAAAGCAAATTAACAAGCTGAGCCAAAACTGCAGGTATAGCAAGCTTAAAAAAAAGCTTAACTACTGGCTCAGATGCTAAGGCATTATTTTTTTCTTCCATAATAGTATACCTATATCTTTAGAATTTTTTCTAAAGCCTCTCCTATATCCTCATTGAATACATAATTAGCAATATAATCATATTTAGTCTTTTCCTTATTAATAATAATCAAAAGCTTACCTCTAAAATATTGAATAAGATTTACGGCTGGATAAACATTTAAGGATGTACCACCAATTATTAAAACCTCAGCTGTAGAAAAAGCCTTAACAGCATCATACCATGCACCACTATCTAATCCCTCACCATATAAGGTTACCTCAGGTCTAATTACACCACCACAGCTGCATTTAGGTATACCTGACACACCAATTATTGGTTCAATTCCATCAAATCTTTTAAAGCATTTTTTACAATAATTTCGATAAATAGAACCATGAACCTCAGTTACCTTTTTTGAACCAGCAAGCTGATGAAGATTATCAATATTTTGCGTTACTATATTTATGTTATTATATTTTTCATCAAATAAAGCTAACGCTCTATGCGCATTATTAGGTAAGACATCGGGCTTTATCATAAATTCCTTATAAAACTTATAAAAGGTATCAGTATTTTCCTCGAAATAATCAAACGAAAGCATTTCTTCATAAGGTCTACCATATTTAGTTTGTAAATTATATAGACCCTGCTTGCTTCTAAAGTCTAAAAGACCTGAATTAGTTGACACTCCAGCTCCACCAAAGAAGGTAATATTTTTTGCCTTCTTCATAATTTCATTTAGCTCAGCATAAATCTTATCCATATGATCACCCCTTATAGCTACATCAAATTATATCACAAATAAAAGAATTGATACAAATAATTATGTATAAGGTGATTATTACTATATTTTAGAATCCCATAGACCACAGAAGCTATCAATTGGGTCTTTACCCTTAAATGCATCTGGGCCCTCTAATAGGTTTTCTACTAATGCTTCCATTGTTGATGGCTTTGAATCATATGCATTGATATATGTTCTTAGCATAGGAATATCAGCTAGCATTGTCGGTGAATTTACTGAAATACCTACTACAGGTAGCTCAAATACATACCAAGGCATTTCACCGCCACCCTTAGATAAGCCAAACACAGGTCTACCATTAGAAACATCACATAGTGTAATGACTAAATCTTGACCAGCCTTGAAATCACTAATTGCATTTTTACCAGCAAAATAAAGGTTTAGGCTAGGCTTTTCACCCTTCGCTATTTGCTCCTTCATCTTTTCAAGTGGACTAACATAGATAAATGCATCAAAGCCCTTTTCGATTAATCTATCTCTTAAATCCTCGGCAGGAGTTTTTGCTTGAGCACCAACACCCATTGCCATCTTAGCAAGTGCTTCAAATGGTGATGCGGCTCCCTTAACATGAACAATCATAATTCTATTATATTTTTCAGGAGTCAATGGTAGTATGCCCTCATCCTTATATTTTACTAAAGTAATACAATCCTTACTAATTTCAGAAGCTGCTAGCTTATGCTCCTCACAGCCAAGAATTGATAATGCCTCAGGAGCTGGAACTAGCTTTTCCTTAGCAACCTTGTTTAAGCCCATATGTGCCTTTAAGCCAATAATTCTAGTTAATGCCTCATTCATTCTTTCCTCAGAAATAATTCCTGTTCTATAAGCATTTAGCATAGTATTGAAATCCTCTTCTGGATCATTAAAGAATAAGAACATATCACAGCCTGCATTAATAGCTTGAGGAAGCATTTGACTTCTAGTCATTCTATCTGTCATCGCAACCATATGAGATGCATCAGTTACAACCATACCATTAAAGCCTAGCTTATCACGTAACAAGCCTGTCATAATTTCAGGACATAGTGTTGCAGGAAGTAAATCCTCATCCTTAATGCCAGGACATACCTCGTTCATATATTCCTTCATCATAATATGACCACCCATAATGGCCTCTAAATCACTATCAATTAAAGTCTTATAAACATGACCATATGTTTCCATCCATCTCTTTTCAGTCATGTTATTTAAATTATTAGAAAGATGGGCATCACGGAAATCAATACCATTACCAGGGAAATGCTTAGCAGCACATGCAAAGCCTTCATTAGTATGGGCACCATCTAGGTATGCCTTACACATTTCAGCACAAACATTATGATCTGTACCAAATGCACGAGTTAAAACCTCTGTGTTTAACCAATTATAATGGATATCAGCAATTGGAGAAAAAGCCATGTTACAGCCTAATGCCTTTGCTTCCTTATTAGCCATCTTACCTAAATTGTAGGCATGCTTTGTGTTTCTTGTGGCACCAATTTTAATACCACTACCAATAAATGTACCATCAGAGCAAGAGCCATTTCCACCTGCCTCTGTATTACAAGCAATAATCAAAGGAATCTTAGCATACTTTTGTAAAATACGATTTTGATTTTGAACAGCTACACCAGGCATATTGTTATAACGACAACCACCTAGATGATACTTTTCCATTAATTCCTTTAGGTATTCCTCACTGATATCAGCTGTTAATTGGAAAAATAATTGTCCAACCTTTTCCTCATCAGTCATGCCTTCTATTGTTGAATTAACCCATTTAATATCCTCATCACTTAAATAATAAGGTCTTGCTTTTAAATTTACCATTTTCTTATCTCCTTTTACTTATTTTCACTAAGATTACTCATAAATTCATCTATTTTTTGTTTTTGGTAATCACCAGGATATTCTCCATTTATCAATTTATCAAAGCCAATTGAAATGAATTCCTCCCAGCTTTCTTTTTCATGTCTAACTAAAATAGGATAGTATAAAACTCCATTTTTTTGTGCAGCCTCTAAATCACCTAATGCATCACCACACATAACAACATCACTCCTATCATAGCCTTTCTTTAAAAGCTCACTAATACAATAAGCCTTCGTACCGGCATCTTGAGCTAGTAATATGTCTACATGATCTAACAAGCCATGTCTAGTCCATTCATCTAAAACAGCACCCGGATTAGCACTTGATACAATTGCTATATCAGCATTTTTATGTGCATGTGTTAATGCTTCCTTTACCATAGGAAATGGTAAGATATTTTCCTCAGGAAGCTTTGTGATTGAAAGATTAACCGCATTACTCCAAGCAAGTGTCTTTTTCAATGAAACGCTATTAGGATAAGCTTCAATCTCCTTTGCAAGTGAAGAGTTTGATAACTCATTAGTTGTATTAGCCCATCTTGCTAAAGACTCTAAATCCTCAATTTGCATATATTTTTCATTAACCTCAGTTAAGACTAATATCAATGCCTTAAAGCGATTAATACCTCTAGTTAAGGTGTATAAATTAACCTCATTCCATCTAGTTAGGATTTCTTCCTTCCAGCTTGATAAGCCCCATTCCTCAACCATACAAGGACCAAAGCAATTAAAGTGCTTAATATCCATTGAGTCAATAGCACAGCCATCACTATCAATACAAACTAAGAACCTTTTTTTCTTTTTATATTCACTTAATGTAGCCATCCTTACACCTCCAAATAGAGATTTCTATATTTTTATTATACAATTATTCATTTAGTCATTCAATTTACAAAACAAAGAGGTTTATTACAATTCTTGCAATAAACCCCTAAAATTACGTTTTTATTCCTGTGCTAAGTTTTTCTTTTTGAATTTCTTTATAGGTAGTAGCATTCTAGTTTCATTCTTGTATTCTAAAAAGCCTTCCTTTCTAGACTGACGCTTATCAGCCATCGGAATACTTACAAACATAAATAGACATGTATTTAAAAACGCACCTATTAATGTAATAAAGTTAGCATTCATAGTAAGAACACTTAATAAGCCAATTGCCCACCACATAGAAATTTCTGCTAAATAATTTGGATGTCTAGAATTCTTCCAAACACCAACCCTAATAAATGGTGTAGTTCTATTTTTTCTATATTTATGCATCTGAACATCTGATACACATTGCAATGTGACAGCTAATAATGCACAAGCAAAGAAAATATATGTAAACACATTAGCTGATGCTGGATTCTTAATCAAATAACAAGCAGGAAGCACACATGCATAAACTACGATAGTTGGCACCATATGAATTCCTATAAAATTAATTATAGGATAAAAGCCCTTAGTTTGTTCGTGTAGCATTGTGTATCGCCAATCCTGATGATATAGATTTGCGAATGTGTAAGCCCAGTTAGCTGTTAATCTAACACCCCAAATACAAATAGCTATTAAAGCTAACAAGCCAGGAATACTAAACTCGTTAGTAACAAAATAACAAACAACAATAAATATAGGCTGTACACTCCAATATGGATCGTACACGCTTGCATTTTTAAATATCAAGCTAAATATAAATACTACTACTGTTGCTATTGCATCTGCAATAAACAGATTGATTTCCCAGCTAAATGGCAAATACCTATAGCTATATATACCTGAAGCACCAGCTAAGGCATAAACTATCAAAATAACAATAAAGCTTGCGATTCGGCTTTCCTTTAATTTTTTCATACACTACCTCTTAATCATTTTGTTTCTTATAATAATGCTTTACAGCATATAAATAATTATTTTCAAATTCTAAGGCTGCCTTTTTACTAACCTTTCTTCTAGGCTGAAGCATATCAAAGGCATGAAAGCAATTAGGATATACATCAACCTTAGCCTCTATACCAGCCTTCTTTAGATTGTCGATGTAGGTTAAGGTTTCACAATAAAAAGGCTCTATATCACCAACAAATGTGTATGCTGGTGGTAAATTAGAATAATCTGTTTGTCTTGCAGGTGCAGCATATACAGGTATATTTTCCTTTTGATACATATCTCCTAAATAAGCCTTCCAGCCAATCTTATTCCAAAAGCTGTTCCACCCAAAGGCATGGTTGTCCTTATTAGATTCAGTAAATCTATCATCTATCATTGGATAAAGTGGCATTTGATAGCACACATTTACCTCACCCTTATCTCTTGCATACATACATGTGGCAACGGTCAAGCCACCACCTGCGCTTTCACCACCTACCATTATTTGATCAGGGTTAATTCCAAGCTCAGTCGCATGCTCCTTAACATACTTTAAAGCTGCATAGCAATCCATCAAGGCTCCAGGATACTTTGACTTTTTAGATAGTCTATAGCCAGGTGTCACAACTACTGCACCATACTTCTTAACTAGAGGGATAGCACGTGAACCATATATCATCTCAATCATCCCCGTAATATAGCCACCACCATGTATCCATAATATACCTGGTGTTGCCTCCTTTGGCTTCTTATTCAGCTTAGGCTTTAGGATTAATGCCTTTATCACACAGCCGTCAGATTTTATCTTAATTTTCTCTTTACTGTAATATTTGCTCATATAGTATCCCCCAAATAACATAGGCTTTGACTAAAAAGCTCGTTTATTATATTATAATAATATAATGTGGAAATGTAAAGTTTACTTATCATGAGGTTTAATATTATGGACTATAAAAATACAGAAACTGAATTTGCAAAAACTAGAATAATTAGGGCCTTTTCCTTTATAATTTATAGTATTATAGGAATAATACCATTTTCATATTTGTTTAAGGTGCTTCTTAAATTGATTATAAATAAGTATCAGGCAAACGATTCAAACTATT
>JAZNYN010000019.1:0-2217 GCA_045594405.1 Anaeroplasma sp. | reverse complement strand
GTGGGTGGTGGTGTTGCAGGTCTAGAGGCTGCAAGAGTATGCGCAATTAGAGGTCATATTCCTACAGTATATGAAAAATCAGATAAGCTTTATGGTCAAATCAACATTGCATCTGTTCCTCCTCGTAAGGATGAAATGCTAAGAATTTGTAAATACTATGATGAGGTAATAAAGCACTATAATATTGATATTAAGCTTAATACTGAATTTACAAAGGCTTCAGCAGAGGGCTATGATGAGGTAATTGTAGCAATTGGTGCTGTTAATGCTCATCCACCTATTAAGGGAATTGAAAATACTATTGATTCTTGGGATGTTTTAGCAGGCTTAGAGCCTCAAAAGGGTCATATATTAGTTGCTGGTGGTGGACTAGTAGGTGTTGAAACAGCTGAATACCTTGTTGAAAGAGGATATAGTGTTTCAATCATTGAAATGCAGGATAAGATTGCTAAGGAAGAATCTAGTACTATTTTACCTACTATAACGGCTTCATTTAACGCTCATGGTGTTAAATCATATACATATCATAGAATATTAGAATTCACTTCAAATTCAGTAATTTGTGAGGTTATTGATAAGGATAATAATGTATTAGATAAAGTTACAATTTCTGGTGATGCTGTAGTTAACGCATTAGCGTCTAAGAAGCTAAGAATTGACCTTGATGGTGTAGCTAATGTTTACTACGTAGGTGATTGTAAGGAAGGCTCTCCTTGTAATATTGATAATGCTACAAAGTCAGCATACGATATTGCAAATTCAATCTAAAATTTTAAAGGCAGATTTTCTGCCTTTTTTTATAAATATAAAAATTTATTAAGTAAATGATGATTTTTATGTAAAAATATGGTATTCTAAATATAAGATTTCGTATAAATTTAATATGAGGTGATTTAGAATGCAAAAGAAGCTTAGCATGTCTTCAGCAATATTTAAATTTATCACACTTGGACTAGTTTTATTATGTGTGATTTTAACTATTGTTGGTTTTAGTAGTGATATTACTATAACAGGTGAATATAATGTTTTAATTAATTATGAATCTATTTGGTCTGCCGCTAGCTTTATGAATCAAGGCGTTGAGCTAATTAGTGCTATATCTATTATATTATTTGGAGTAAATGCATTATTTTTAGTTCTAGGATTTGTATTTACCTTTAAAAAGTCAAACATGGGAATGATTGTTTATTCACTAGTTAACCTATTGATTCAAATCGTTTTACTTGTTTTACTAGCAGGCTACATTAATAATATAGCAGTATTTATTATAAACATCATAATAGCAGTTGGTGCAATAATATTATGCCTTTTATATAATAGCAAGTATAAAACAATCAAAGAAACCGACCTGGTTATTTCTAATAAGGTTCCTAAATTAGCAATTTTAATATTAGCAATTGTTGGCTTATTAGTTTTACTTGTTATGTTCTTTGTACCTGTAATTAAGTATATTGAACCAAACTCGTTTTCAGAAAATAGTGTTATTATTGCTGATGGTATTAATGTATCTGCTGATGTTTATACAAGAATATTATTTATTGGATACCTATTATTCTTTATAAGCATTTTTGTATTTATGGTAAATGCGTTAATGTATTATCGTAATTATGAAAAACTATTTGCTGAAAAAATTAAAACATTAATCAACATATTCTTTGCTAGTGGTTTAATTATTTTCATCGCTTGCTTTTTAATGACAGTAATCGATAGCTATCAATTAGTATTTGGAAGCTTCCTATCATTTATTTTGATGACTGTAGTTAAGCTTTTATTTGCAATATTTAGAGGAAGATACATTGTAGTTGATGAAAATATAGTTAAAAAAAGTAAATCATTTACTGTAGAGCCTACGCTTTATATGGCAATCCTACTTGTAATCACTATTGGATTATTATTTGTTAATATAATTACAATTGAATATACTGTAGCTTCAAATAAATTTAATACAAGCTATAATGGCTTAGACTTAATTCAAAACTATAAGGATTTAGGTAGTGGTTATCAAATCCTTACATTTGTAATTTTAGTAGTAATAATAATATCTTCAGTAACCTTTGTTTTATCGTTATGTGCTTATTTTGCTAAATATAAGGAATATCATAAGCTAACTAAGACATATTTTTATTTAAACATAGTTTTATTATGTATATTAGGCTTATCAAGCTTCTACTTTAAGATTGCTCAAGAAATAAACGAAGAGAATATTTTATCAATTTT
>JAZNYN010000018.1:0-2534 GCA_045594405.1 Anaeroplasma sp. | reverse complement strand
ATATTTAACCTTATAGTCTCTAAGCGATAAGGAAATGATATCATCAGAATAATATAATAAATCATTGCTTTTAAGATATTCTAAGCTAATACTGTTGTAGCTATGCATTTCATATGCTCCATTTTCATAGTAGCATAAGCCTCTAGCATTATAAGCATCTGTTTTTTCATCATCAATATTCCATAAATAATCTAATTCTATAAGTGGAATATGAATGCATCTTTTAGAATAAAAATAATTGCAAAAGCTAAGATAGTGAATAGCATCAGCACTTAAAAGCTGATCCTTTAGGTTTTGTGGTTCAACTAAAAGCGTGTTAATCACACTTTCCTTATTAGGATTTGTAAAGGTATATATATCCTCAATTTTTTCACTTGTAGTAAATATATAAAAATTAAAATCAAAATCATGAGAGTTTTTAAAAAATTGTAATAGCCTATCTATATCATCGTTATTTAACATCGACTCATGAAAAATCATAGTTGATATATGAGCATAGTTAATGCTTAAAGAGGTTGAAAACTCAATGTTATAAAATATATCTGTTACACATTTACCTGTTGATATTCCTACCTCACCCTTTTTGGTATTATTGTCAGGATTAGAATTTCCAACCTCCACACTGCTTGGCAAATAAAAGTATCCCTTATATTCATCCTCAGTTTTTTCCACTGCTACACTAGCTATATAAATGCTATCTGATACTGTCTTATGCTTACATGCTGTAAGCGTCAGTAAAAAAATAATACTAATCATTATTTTCATTCTTTACTTTCCTCCTTGTTTTATTTTTAACCCTTAGAACCCTTGATCTTAGCTTATTATCAAGCGATGATGTTGATATAAAATATTGCTTAAGACCATTAATATCAAGAGGAATAAATGGATAAAAGAAATGAACGCCAAAGGCCTCCTGCTTTAAATATATTGCAGCAACAACCACACTAACCAAGGTAACACCAAATATTCCGAAATAATACGCTGATAATAGATAGCAAAGCCTAATAATGCTTATGGCTGCAATAACTGTCACATTAGAGCTTATTACAAAGGTAAGTAGATAGGTGATAGCTGTGAAGGTCATAAGAAGAATTCCAGCAACACCGCTTGTAACTAGGTTCTCACCAATTATTAGCCCACCAATTAAAACAACTGTAGAGGATACTGTAAGCCTAGATTGCCTAAAGCCAATAAAATAATATAGCTCAAATAACGCAAGCACCGCAACTATTTCTAATATTATAGGAAATATCACTCCGGTTTGTGTAACCTTTAAAATTGAAAGTACTCTTAAGGATAGGCTTTCACTTTGCCACGTCGCAAAGGATGCAAGCACTCCTAAAAACATAGTTGCAGTAATAAATGAAAGCCCCACAAATAATCTTTCTAGCACTGAAAACAGTGGCACATTTAGGTTGTCTATACTTAGTCTACTTGTAAGAGCCATTGTAGATGGTAAGGCTATTACATTAGATATTCTATCTATTACAATAATAAACTCTCCATTAAAGAGCCTTCTACATGCTAAATCTGGTGAGCCAACATATTGTGAAATCGGAAATAGGTTTTTACCCTGTAGGTAAGCCGTTACATCATCAACTGAAATTATCGCATCAATATCTATATTCTTAAGCTTACTTATTATACTAGCCTTAATGCTGCCGTTATGAACATCACCTAAGCTTAGCAAGCAAACTGTCGTTTTACTTCTTCTACCAATGGTAATGTTTTCTATATCTAACCTTGAATCTCGTACCCTTGTTCTGATTAAGGCTATATTATCCTTGATATTTTCTACAAAGCCATCACGTGAGCCAAAGGCACTTTCAGGCTCCGAAATAGAATCACTAGTTATTCTTGATGGTGGCTTTGCCATATCAAATGCATAATAGCTATTCCATCTTTTACATACCAGCACCCCTGAAAATACCATTTGCTCTATCAGGTTTTCATCCTTATCTATTTGCTTACAAATTCCAGGAAATATATCACTAGGTCTTTCAATATTTCTTTTTTCAAGTATCGGATAAAAATCCCTCATAAACTCCATTACATTACACATATGCTCATGATAGCATAGTGATAAATTGCCTCTTGCCTTTACATATATTATATCCTGATTCCTACCTAGCTTTTCTAGCATGAATATACTCCCTTCCTATCCAAAATATTAATACTCCCCCTAAAATAGATATATAAAATAATATTTTTAGTGTAATGCCTAAAGGTACAAAGATAAGACCATAACAGCCACCAATAACTAAAATAAAAACAATAATATCAAATGAAAGCTTAGCCTTATTTAATGAGTGCCTTATTGTACTTAGTACATATGATGTATTTAGAACTGATGCCATCGTACAAATGTATAAATAAACAAAATCTAAATTTCCTATATAATCTGATACATCCTGAAATGATAGGCTAATAAATCCTACCCACTCATAATCCAAAAAAAATACTTCTCCTACAGAAAATATTAATTGGAATAATTCAAAGGATAAGAAAATAAATTGTAATATTATGGGTAATAT
>JAZNYN010000017.1:0-34841 GCA_045594405.1 Anaeroplasma sp. | reverse complement strand
AATGCAGAAGCGATAATTGATGTGACTAAAAGTGAAAGCTTAGAGCTTCTTAGTTTTTTTGTTAAATAATTTCTATTATTCATATCCAATCACCCCTCCTTAATCTATTCTCTTTACAATATTAGACTTAATATATCCCCTATCAGTAATACCAGTCTTGTTTATTAAATATCTTCTCTTGCCGGCAACTATAATAACAATTTCATTATCTTCAAATGCAAACTTATTTTTGCCAGCTAGCATTCTAGTATGTAGTGGAACTACACCCGCATATTTAGAATATAGCTTTTTATATTTCTTTATATCGGATAAAGTTTCATATTTTGTAGCCATTTCGCATGTAGAGCATAAATGTTTTTCATTAAGTGACACTGAGAAGTAACGACTACAAACATTACATAGCTTAAGTGAATCCTTAGAAACTAATTCTAATGTATCACTATCAAATTCAGCTTGACTTGTAAGAACCTTAATTCCCTTTCTATTAAGATATAGCTTTTCAGGATAAGGACAAGTTTTACAAAGCTTTTCTTTTCCAAAGCTAAGTGTTTGACTAGAGCATAAAACTCTAGAGCACTTAATATGTCTCTTGTCAATATTACAGCTATTCATAAACAAGTGCTTCTTAAATGGTCCAAAATTCTTTGCATCTTGAATTTGTTCTTTAGTTAATCCTATATATTGGATTGCATCAGGTTTATCACGATCAATTAATATATCAAATTCCTCTCCACTATCATCGACACAATGAATGATATTATTATGGATAATAGCGTCATCCTTACAATTTATACACCTTAAGGATAACTTGTTGTTTAATCCAAACTTAAATTCTAAAAGCTTAGTATTATCCTTACCAACATAATACACTTGATTGAACCATGTTGTATGAGTGATAGATAAAATTCTAACATTTGTACAAGAAATATCTAATACACCCGCAGAGCCCCTTCTAATAATTTCCTCCATAATCTCTACATCATTAGGATTAGAAATATGTACACACTCAGCGAAGCTATAGTGATATTTACCTGCAATAAGCATATCTAATGCAGCACAAACCTGATTAGACAATTTTTCAGTTTCCTCAAGGCTTGATGCAATTTTCTTTATGCCATTTGATTTAAAATTTGATACTAAAAATTTATCTAAATCATCAGCTATTGAATTAACAATTGGTAATAAGCCACCCTCATCATCACGTTCAAAGTAAATCTTAGTGATTAATGGCTGTAAAGCACCTGTACCTCTGTTAATCTCTAATCGAAGACTAACAGCGAAAATATCTGTAGAAAGGCTTTTAACATCAACTAAGCGTAAATCATTATAAATATGTTCGAAGAACACCTTGCTGTAAGCACCTAATATTCTCTTTTCATTTGTTATTTCATTCTCTTTTTTCTTCTTTCCAATTTCAGGTAATTCAAAGAAAGAATATTCCTTATGGTAGCTTTCAGATACCTCATTGACAAAATCAATCCATTCAGAATCCGAAGTATCGATAATCTCATTTCTAAATACACCAAACCAAGAAGCACCTTCAGCTGTAATGCTTGAATCAATATTATCATTGATAGCTGTAATTTTATCATCATAAGCAAATATTTTTTGCTTAAAATGAATTTCATTTTTAGTTGCTTTAATGTCTAGATTAGGTAAAGCATTTTGCTTTGCTAGGTCAACAATGCTATCAAATATGTCCTTATACTTGACACCAACGGAAATTTTCTTATCTTCCATGTTACTTTACCTCCTCATCTAATTCTAATATTAATCTTATTTCATCAACACGATGAACTTCTTTTAATAATGAATCAACAAAGCTTTCGCCATCATCACCATCAAAATTCCATGATTCTCTTATGTACTTGTTAAATGTAGAATCGATAACCTCTTGAAGCTTACCTTTCTTCTTACTCTTATTTGTGCGGCAAACAGGACATGAAGCCTCCCAATGCTCATTGAACTCAAGAATATGAGCGCCTGTAGAACAAGATATTCTACCACCTAGGTGACATGTTTGACACTTTTCAATTGCTTCAGCTCCAATATTGTAAGGACGACAGTTTTCATCACACTCACCTTGATATTGACATAGCTGATCACAAATTCTCTTAATAGTTGGAAGTGAAAGATTACGATTCTTTTCAAACTCCTTAACAACTAAGCACTTGCCCTTCATTCTACCTGATGTATACACCGAACAGTGAGCCAGTGCACATACCTTATTACAGTAGAATTTACGGCTGCTTTCACCATATGCTGTACTAATATCTGAACACATTACGGCATTAAAGTCATTATTTCTTGCCATACACAAGTATCCATCATTCTTTAATGAACGAGTAAAAGTTGATTGACATGTATCACATTTAAAGTTATGAATTGTGATTTCAGACATTTCAGCACATCTGTATAATTTATTGTCAGCAAAATATTCAACCTTACCACGAGATACACATGCAGAGGTTTTTTGACAATAAAGTAAATCAATACGAGTCTTATGATTTACAGGTAAAGTTTTTGCATAATTGTATTCATCAACTGATATCATCTTAACAAATCCACAATGTGGGCATCTAATTGAAATCATCTTTTCATTACTACTACCTGAAATAATAGTAGCATCACTATCATTACTACTTAAAATACCAATGATAGATAGATAAGCTAAAGCATAGCCCTCTAGCTTATTCATATCAGCTAATGAATAGATATAAATATCATTAGCCTGACCAATTCTTGCAACACGACCAATACGTTGGTTCATTGCAAGTGGGTCTGGTGTAACCTCAAAGTTAATAACAATGTTACCCTTTTGAAGATTAGCACCTTCAGTAAATGCAGCATCTAAGCATAATAGAATTGCATTTTTATTATTGTTATAAGTCTTTTCAGCATTAGCTAAATAAGTAGCTCCAAGCTCTGAATCAGCAACAACTAATCTACTTGCAAATTCAGGGTCTGCTTCTAATCTATCTCGAACCTGTATAGAAGAATTATTTTTGTTGTCATAATCAAAGAAAATAACTACTCTATTATCCTTGTGCTTTCTTAAGATTTCTACTAAATCATTATACTTATGCTCGATACTATCATAATCAATATACTTAATAGGCTTAAAATTAATACCAACACCCTTAGGGAACTTACTGATAGTTTCATCATAGTATCTAATTGTATTTTTCTTTCTATAAATATCCTTGTTATCAATGTCGCTTAAAGCAAACATGATATTTTTAATCATTACAGAATAAGCATCAGATACTGAACGATCCTTACAAAAATCCTCACAATATTGCTTTAATGAAGCACTGTAGTTCTTACCCTTTACAGTGTACTTAACAGCTGTATCAGACTCTAAATTAGCACAATCCACAACAACGTTTAAGTTATTAAAATCTACTATGTTTATCGTAGTAATATCCTTTGTAGTTGGATAATAGAAAACATTAGATATATTTCTTTCAATTGTTTGTCTATCATTAGAGCCACGTCTTATCATAATAGTTCTTAACACACCATTGTAATAAGCACTTGCTATTTTTCTAATAACATCCTTACGAATTGCCTCATCGTCATTATATACGAATTGAGAATCCATAAATTCATTTACTAATCTAAGCTTTTCAATCTTATTAGCATTTTCATAGTATTTCCTACTGCTATTAATAGAATTTAGGTATTCAACAAATGTTGGCATATAATATTGCTCAACTGTCTTTACCTTAACATTCTTAATGAAGTCCATAACTGTAATTGCATCATGACATACAATCTTGCGGTAATATTCCTTTTCATCACGATAGCTTTGTGTTCTATCTCTATCATCCTTCTCATCGAAATCAGATGGGTTACCACCCTTACAACGAACATAGTACCATAATCTAAACATACTATCTAAATTACCAGAATGTGGTGTAGCAGATAATAATACACAATATGTAGAGCCCGCTTCTCTCTTTGTCTTCATCATTAAAGATAAAAGCTTCATTGCCTTTGCATATTCACCAGCTTCTTGACATAAATTATGTGCTTCATCAACAACTATTACGTCAAAAATAAGGTTAGATGTTTCATCACTCCATGTAGCAAAATCCTTATCTCTAACTAAAATAGGTCTAAGTGGTCTTCTATGATCGTCAGGATATCTTTCAATTTCAGAAACATTTAATTTATCTCCAACCTCTTGGATTACACCTTCACCAATACCGAACTCTAATTCTAAAACAGACTTCCATTTTGAATAAACCTGAGTTGGTACAATGATAAGCATTGATTTTACTTTATTTCGAATAGCAAGCTCACTTAAAACAACACCTGCTTCATAAGTTTTACCACTACCTACAACATCTGCAAGTAAACCAAAGCCACGTAATGACTTTAAAAATTCTAATGCAGTCTTTTTTTGTTCAGGTAAAATAACCTCACCTGAATAATGAATATGAGGATTAAACTCGATACCATACTTGTTTCCTTTATCCTTGCGGAAATTTTTAACAGGAATTTGTAGCATTGAAAAATCATCTAATCTATCTAGCTTATCAACTAGACCATTCATTGCTTCAATGTCTTGATTATATTCGTATCTATTTCCTCTAATACGTAATCTTTCATTTTGTACATCGAAGGCATTACCTTCAAAATTAAATTTAATATCTTTGTTAAATTTCATTACAAATCCCCCCTTTTTAACATTCTTCCTCTTGGTCGAATTCTTCAACACCTGCATATTTAATCACTATTTTATTTGCTGAAATAGTTCTAATAGTTGAATTGTTCACACTACTACCTCCAAAAATATGGTTGCTATTATAATTTGAAGGCTGGCCTACAATATATTTGATATGTCTAGAAGTGTCATTGTTTTTTATTGTTGGAATACAATGTCCCTTTGAATCGATATGTAAAACAGTTGTAGCCTTAATCCTATCATAAATTGAAACTCTTTGGTTACCAACATAAAATAAAATCTTACCTTTTTCACCACCCGCAACAAGTGTAAGGTTGATTGCATCCTTAGCCTTATTATGCGGAATTGATCCAATCTTTCCGATTACCAAATAATTTGAACCATTTGCAGAAGTATAGTAAAAAAGCTTATCCCAAAATAGTTTCCTTTGAATATCCTTAGGATGTAAAATAATTGAATATACTTCCTCTTGAATTTCATATGTAAACTTACCAGAGCTACCCAATGTAAAATTCTTTTCGAATTCGTTATATTTTTCCTCAAGAATCCTTCCTTTTATAGCTCCATCATATACCTCTAAAATTCTATTATTACTTTTATTTCCCCATGTACCATATGTGTACGGTAATATTGTTTTAATTTTATGATTAGAGAAGTTAGCCTTAATTCCACCTAAAGCAGCACTATATACTGAATCTTCATATTCTAATACATCAAATTCATTATTTAATGTAGCCTCATGCTCTATTTTAAGAGTAGTAATATCTGGATATTTAGAATGGATGCTGTACTTTAACATATCAAATAATCCTAGTGATTCAATCAAGCCACCAGAAAATATTATCTTATTTACATCGTAATTAATTGCTAATTGAATTTCGTCAAGAACATATGAAATTATTTTTGAAGCAAATATTTTTGTCGTATTTCTCAGTTCAGATTTATCAAGATTCTTAAGAACACGAACCTCTTCCCATACAGAAATTGGTACACTATACTCCTCATTCTTATATCGTTCATCTGAAAGCAGCATTTTTGCTTGCTTAACATTCTTAACTAAAAGATATTGCTTAGAGTCTAGTGATACCTCTTGCTTTGAAGTTTCCTGTTCACCAACCTTTATTCTAGATGAAACATTACCAGTAAGATATTCAATGATATTTTCATCTAATGTCGCACCACCAATTTCAATTGGTTTAGAGTGAGCATCCTCAGCATCTATACCAACATATGTTTGGTCTTCTCCCATAATCATGTTTGCCTTAACAACTGAGATTTTTTCTTCACCCATATCAAACACAAGGGCTCTATCATTTTCTTCAAGTATACCTTGTTGATATGCTGAAAAACACATCGCTCTGGTTGCATCTATAGTAAAATCAATATCATGACCAAATGCTGTAGAGATTAATTTTTTAAGTTCAGTATTATAAGCCCTACCATAATAGGTTGGAGTAACCACTGATAACGATATATCATTAAACTCAATAGAGTATTTTTCTCTTAGCTTATTAACCTCATCCGCAACTAGATTAGAGATGTAAATGAAAAATTTCTCGCATACAGATTGTGGCGTAAATCCTGGTGCCACAAAAGTCATATCAAAATCTATCATTTTGTGGAATGACTTATAAATCATCTGCTTATCAGGAAAATAAAACTTAGGAAAATGATTTCCATTTAAATAATATTCACGATTTCCTTCAAATACAGCCTTGTTTTCATCTCTTATTAACAAGCCCAATAATTTTTTAATTTTTACAACTGTTAGGAAGAAATTACTTGAAACTGCATCGATATCTTCCCCAAAATACCACTTTTTAGTATCCTCATCGTAATATGCTGTAGCAGGTATTGGATCAGGAAATATTGAATTTGAATTTACAATTTTACCAATATACTCCTTATTGTCTTTCCTAAAGCCAAAGCATATTTTAATGGTATCCCCACCTAAATCAATTGATAAGTATAGTTTTGTACTCATCTAATTCACCCCCATTGATATACCCCATTTCTGAACCATATCATTAATATTTTAACATTTTTTTACACAATATACAAATAAAATCGGTATGACTATAAAATAGTTTATATTTTATAATAGTACAAATGTGCATAACTTGTCCACATTTGATTTTCCATGAATTTTATGGTTAAAATTGCGTAAAAATTGCAAAACAAAAAAAACACAATTTTTTTACAAATTGTGTCATTTTTTTATTTTTTTTAGATTAAATCAATAAATTTAAAGCATTTTTAGCAATACTATGACCTTGAGCAGCAGCTCTCTTATACCAATATTTTGCCTTCTCTATGCTTTGCTCAATGCCTAGACCCTTTTCATAACAGTTAGCTAAATTGAATTGTGATTCAGCATTATTTTGATTAGCTGATTTTTCCCACCAGAATGCAGCCTGTTCAGGATCCTTAGGAACGTTTTGCCCATTATAATAATATACACCTAAATTATATTGTGCATCATTGTGACCTTGCCTTGCAGCCTTTTCATACCAATATAATGCCTTTTCAGAATCTTGAGGTAAACCAATGCCCTTATCATAGCAGTGACCTAAATTATATTGACCGTCACTATATTCACTACTTGCGGCTCTCTTATACCAGTAAACAGCTTGCTCAACATCTTGTTCAATACCCTTACCTTCGATATAGCATTTAGCAATAACAACCTGTGCTCTTTCATCGCCTTGCTTTGCAGAACGCTTATACCAATATGCAGCCATTTCATCTGATTGACCTACACCAACACCTTTTCTATAGCAATCGCCAAGAAGATATTGTACCTTACTATCACCACGTTCAGCGACCTTAGTCCACCATGAAATTGCCTCAGTTTGATTTTGCTTAACACATCTTCCGTTAAAATATAAGCTACCTAAATCAAATTGTGCTTTTGATAGGTTTTGATTTGCAGCCTTCTTTAACCAGTAAAGAGCCTTATCATCATCTTGGATTACACCAACACCATTAGCGTAGCATAAACCAATTTTGTATTGAGACTCTGCTTCACCTAATTCAGCTGATTTAGCCCACCAATACGCAGCCTTACCAACACTTTGTAAAACACCTGTACCATTTTCGTAATAATTAGCTAAAATAAATTGTGCTTTAGGATTACCTTGCTTTGCTGCCTTATCAAACCAATAAGCTGATTTTTCATAATTAGCAACTTCGCCTTCAGCAAAATAATTACCTAAATAGAATGCCGCATTACTATTATCTTGCTCTGCAGCTTCTGTTAGCCATAATAATGCTCTTTCCTTATCTTGAGGAATACCACGGCCTTCATTATAGCATACACCTAGGTTGTATTGAGCAAGCTCATGACCTTGGTGTGCTGCTTTCTTATACCAATAAACAGCCTTTTCATAATCCTTTTGGATTCCTTGACCGTATTCATATGAAACACCTAAATTGAATTGTGATATGATGTGTCCTTGAACAGCTGCTTGATAATACCAATAAACTTCCTTCTTATCATCCTTTGTAATACCACGACCATCACGATATCTTAGGGCAATATTGTACATACATGGTATGCAGCCTTTCTTTGCAGCTTCTAAATAATATGCGAATGAGATGCTATCTGATTGTTCAACGTGTATACCACAAGAATAGAAGACACCTAATGACCAAAGGCAAAAAACTGATCCCTCATTTACTCCTGCAATTAAATATCTAAATGCTTGTTCACGATTTTTTTCACAAGCTCTACCATATCTGGTAATATCTGACAATAATGCGTAAAGATCAGCGTTCTTATCAATGTTGTTCAAACAATATTCAGTTAAATCTACCCATAAGCGTTGATTTTCGAAATCAATGTTTTTGAATGAATAACGTCCTTGCTTATCAAAATAATACATTAAAAATTCTGGAATCGATTTGCAGCAGTTCATAAGTACCCCCTATAGATTTTTCGGAAGGCAACACAAGACAAATACCCCTAAAAGCTTATGCTCCCACCATTTTTTTATACACCGAACATATTATTTAACCGATTAAAATTTCAATTATGAACATTAGAATAATCCCCATTATTCTATTGTGCAAACATCCCAAAAGCACTTAATTACCCATAATTAGAAATTTTCTAATTATATTATATCTTAATTTGTGAGATTTTGCAACAAAATCCGACAATTATTAATTTAATTCGACAATTTACGCCATTTTTATAAATTTTGTTAAAATGTTCACAAATATAAGGGCTTCACATATATAAAATTCGAAAAAAATAGGACACTAAGTCTGACCTTTTTGATGACTATTTAAATTTTTCAAATAGACTGCTAATTTTAGCATATGCTTGGTTTACATTTCGAACATTTCTGACATCTACAGAGCCTTCAAGCTTAGTTCGAATAAGAATATTACCATTGCCTTTATTTTCAGACGATTTAGATTCAAAATCTAACACAATCTCAGCAATTTCGCTATAACGTAAAAACCTATATTGTTGCTTTGGGAAAAATATACCTTCAGGATTATATTCTATAATCACAGTAGGCATATTCATTTTTCTTATTACGAAGAATAATACCGTAATAGCTAGTAGGCAAATTATAGAGCCCACAATTAATAATACAACTCGTAAATCAGGCTTAAAAAATACAAATATAAAGTTTAGACCAGCTATTAAAAATAAGAAAACCGATAAAGTAACATAATACTTGATGTAGTTATCAGTAGAATGTGCAATAACCTTCTTTTTGATTGCTGTATATTCGTCTCGAGTTAAATACATAGTTTATCCTCCTTTTCCATGTTTTGTCGCATAATGCGATATTTATATGTTTTTTTAGCTTAAATAACGATATAAAAATGAAATTTTCGAACCGATAATGTAGTAAAAAATCAACATCAATTTTATCTATGATTCGATTTAAACTCGTCCTTAAAAATATCAAATCCGGCTACTATTCCTACAACAAGAGCAAGATCATCCTTGTTTTGACATTCAGTTTCTATACAAAATTCATCACCTAAAATGTCTAAATCAACAATTCTATTATTATAGAATTTTGCAAGTGTTTCACCATTTTTTCTTATATAAATTCCATCTAAAAATTTAGATTCAATCTCAAAGCTGCCGATGGAGCTTTCTATATGATATTTTCTGCTGAAAAATCTTTGCTTAACAGAGATAAATCTTTTATTTGTTTCTCTGTTATAAACATAAATTGTATGAACAAATAAACGCCAATATTTTCTTCTTACACTTAATAAATAATTATTTAATTCATCATAAATATGCTTTTTTCGAGTGACAGTAAATACCTTACCATCGATATAGAACAATTTTTCATCCTTCTCATTAATAACGTCAGAATCACCACCAAATGAAATGATTTTGTTTTTAAAAAATAATTTCATAATTACCTCCTATGTGAATGTGCTAATTAACCTATAAATAAATTATAACATAATTATACAAAATGTTGCAATAAATCTAATTTATCTATGATATAATTATTGAGGTGATACAAAATGAAAGAGTCTCAAATCGTAAAAAGAACGCATAAATTAATGCTAGAAAATCGTAATTTTGATACTGCAATTGATGCCACTGCAGGCAATGGGTATGATACAATTTTCTTATCAAAACATTACAAAAAGGTTATTGGCATTGATATTCAAAGCCTAGCCATCAAGCGCACTCAAGAAAAAACAAAAGATATAGAAAATATAAGCCTGTATTTAGATGATTTTAACAATATTAACAGCTATGGAAGAGCTGACTTGATAGTTTTCAATTTGGGCTTTTTGCCAGGCTCAAATAAGAAGATTAAGACTCAAGATTACACCTCTGACAAGGCGATTTTAAAAGCATATTCAGTGCTTGATGGTATTATGCTAATAGCTTGCTATATCCAACACGATGGAGGCTATGAGGAATATATAAAGGTTTTAAATGCTTTAAATAATAACAGTATTTCCTACGAAATTGAGGATAATTTTGAAGGGAAGGAAATATTAATTATAATTAGAAAATAAGTTACTCTTTAAACTTAATTTAAAACATGCTATAATTGTTTTATATTTTTTTAATAATGGAGGGGTATTATGAGAAAAGAAACTAAGTGTATACATGAAGGCTATGTTCCAACTGAAGGCGAGCCAAGACAGCTTCCTATCATTCAAAGCACAACATTCAAATATGATTCTAGTGATGCTATGGGAAAGCTATTTGATTTAGAAGCATCAGGTTATTTTTATACTAGATTGCAAAATCCAACAAACGATTCAGTAGCTGCAAAAATTTGTGCGCTAGAGGGTGGTGTTGCTGCCATGCTAACATCTTCTGGTCAAGCTGCAAACTTCTTTGCAATATTTAATATTTGTAAGGCAGGAGATCACTTTATTTCTTCTTCTTCAATTTACGGTGGTACGTATAATCTTTTTGGTGTAACTTTTAAAAAGATGGGAATTGAATGTACATTTGTAGATCAAACAATTTCAGAGGAGGATTTACTAAAGGAGATTAGACCTAACACTAAGGCGATTTTTGGTGAAACAATAACTAATCCAACAGTAACTATTATAGACTTTGAAAAGTTCGCTAGAGTAGCACATAAGGCTGGTGTTCCTCTAATCATTGATAATACATTCGCAACACCTATTAATTGTCGTCCATTTGAATGGGGTGCTGATATTGTTACTCATTCTACTACCAAATATATGGACGGTCATGGTGTAACAGTTGGTGGCTGTATTGTAGATAGTGGGAATTTTGATTGGGAAAAATATGCTGATAAATTCCCTGGATTAACAACTCCAGATGAATCATATCATGGTATTACCTATACAAAAAAATTCGGCAAGCTAGCATATATTACTAAGGCTACATCTCAGCTAATGAGAGATCTTGGTTCAATCCAAAGTCCTCAAAACGCATTCTATTTAAACCTAGGACTAGAAACTTTACATTTAAGAATGGAGCGTCATTGCTCTAATGCATTAAAGATTGCTCAATATTTATCTAACCATGAAAAGATCGCATGGGTACACTTTGCATCTCTAGAGGGTGATGAGTATCACGAGCTTCAACAAAAATATATGCCTAATGGTACATGTGGTGTGTTAGCCTTCGCAGTAAAGGGTGATAGAGCAAAAGCAAATAAATTTATGGATAGCCTAAAGCTTATTTATATCGCAACACACGTTGCTGATGGTAAATCATGCCTACTACATCCAGCTAGCCATACTCATAGACAGCTTACAGATGAGCAGCTTATAGAAGCTGGAGTATCACCAGATTTAATAAGATTATCTGTTGGTATCGAAAATGTTGATGATTTGATTGAAGATTTAAAACAAGCATTGGAGTTAATATAATGCCTATCATAATTCCTAAGGATATTCCGGCATATCAAATTTTAAAGGATGAAAATATCTTCGTAATGTCAACTGCCCGTGCAGAATCGCAAGATATTCGACCTATTAACATTTTGATATTAAATCTAATGCCAACTAAAATTGAAACTGAAACACAATTATCAAGATTACTTGCTAACTCTTCTTTGCAGGTAAACCTAACCTTAATCACTCCTTCTTCACATGAAGCAAAAAACACTAGCAAATCACATCTAGAAAGGTTCTATACTACATTCGATAAAATAAAAGATAACAAATATGATGGTATGATCATTACAGGTGCGCCAGTTGAGCATCTTGATTTTAGCGAGGTCGATTATTATAAAGAGCTTAAAGAAATTTTTGAGTTTTCTAAAACAAACGTAACCTCAACAATGTTTATTTGCTGGGGTGCACAAGCGGCTTTAAGCCACTTTTATGGAATTCCTAAATATCAGCTTAATAAAAAGCTATTTGGCGTTTATAAGCACAAAAAATCAGTTATTCATGAGGTGTTATTAAACGGCATAGACGATATTTTTTATGTACCTCAATCAAGACACACCTACAACAAGCAAGAGGATTTACTAGGCTGTGATGCCTTAATTCCACTATGCACCTCAAAGGATTGCGGAACAACGATTCTAAAATCAAAGGATAATAAGCAAATATTTGTTTTAGGTCATTTAGAGTATGATAAGTATACATTAAAAAATGAATACGAAAGAGACCTAAATAAGGGGCTTCCTATTGATGAGCCTATTAACTACTTTAACGAAGATAAAACTGATGTAGATGTATTATGGCGCTCAACAGCTAATGTACTATATTCTAACTGGTTAAATTATTATGTTTATCAAATAACACCATTTGATTTTAAAAATCCAAAAATCAAATACTTTAATGAATAAAATTAAAACACTCTGAAAACCTATTATTGATCTTCAGAGTGTTTTTTAATTTTTAAAATATGTTCTTGGGCTTAATAATATAAGAATAGGGAATAGCTCTAATCTACCAGCAATCATCTCTATTGATAAAATAATCTTAGATAAATATGAGAAGCCTGAAAATGAACCATGTGGACCTATCATGCCCAAACCAGGTCCTACATTACTTAGACATGTCAATGATGCAGTAAAGGTAGTTTCAATAGATTTTCCATCAAAGCCAATTATAAATGCACATAACAAGAATACAAATATATAAACAAACAAAAATCCTAATACAGTATCTACTGTTTGGTTATCTATAGGCTTACTATCAATGTAGATAGTTTCAACCTTTCTAGGATAAATCATATTTCTTATTTTACGAATCATTGACTTAAATAAGATATTTATTCTACTGATTTTAAAACCACCAGCTGTAGAGCCAGCACAACCTCCTAAAATCATTAAAAGAATAAGCACAATCTTTGAAAGTGTTGGCCAATCATTGAAATTTGCAGTTGTATATCCAGTTGTTGAAATAATAGATGCAACCTGGAATAAAGCTAATCTAAATGTTTGTTCAGCATTTTGATAAGTAGGATAAATATTTACACATATAATAATTATACTTACAATAATTATTCCAAAATATATTTTAATCTCATCATTAGTAAATACAGCCTTGTAGTTCTTTATTAAAATGAAATAGAATAATGAGAAATTAATACCAAATATAATCATAAAGATTGCTATTACATATTGAGAATAGATTGTAAAAGTTTCTAATCCTAATGAATGTATAGCAAAGCCACCAGTACCTGCAGTACCAAATGAATATATCAAGCTATTGAAAAATGTCATTTTCTCATCTGGTCCTAGCCATAGAAATAGGAATTCAACAACTGTAATAGTAAAATACATTAAATATAAAATACGAGATGTAACCTGCATTTTAGATACAAGCTTACCAACCTGAGGACCAGGGCTCTCTGCCTTTAGGATATGCATTGCAGAGCCTTCCTTACTTTCAGGAATAATAGCAAGGATTAGCACTAGTACACCCATACCACCTATAAAGTGTGAAAAGCTTCTCCAAAACATTACACTCTTAGACAATAATGTAGAATCATCTAAAATACTTGCACCTGTTGTAGTAAAGCCTGATGCCATTTCAAAAAATGCATCAACAAAATGAGGAATATCCTTTGTAATAATTAACGGAATACAACCAAATAAAGCCATCATTAACCAAGTTATACTTACTATAACAACACCATCTCTAGGCATCATTTTAGCATTTTTAGCCTTCTTAAAGGTAAATAGAAAGCCTAATAACGCTAAGGTTAATATTGGAATAATAAACGCTAAATAATTTCTTAATCCTTCTTGATAAATAAAACTAACAATTAATGGCAAGCACATTAATGCTGATAATAAATAAGCAATCTTGCCTGATATATTACGAATTATACCAAAATTCATAGCTTATACCAAAATTTCATTTAAGTCGTTAATTAATTGTGTAGTTGTAACAATGATTACATGATCATTTAATAAGATACAATCATCACCTGAAGGAATAATAACCTTGTTATCTCTTTTAATTGCTGCAAGTAAGAAATTATCCTTAATCTTCAAATCCTTTAATGGAATATTTAATAAGCGTTTATCATCTTTTGCAATAAATTCAACAGCCTCAACCTTATTGTTGATTAGCTTATGAAGTGTTAATACATTACTACCACGAGTATTGCTAATACCTCTAATATAGCTAACAATCTTAGATGCAGTTAGCTCCTTAGGAGATACAACACTAACATTACTAATTGTCTTTACAAGATTATTTAGTGAGGCTTTATTTACCTTCGTAACAATTTTCTTAATGTCTAGCTTATTAGCATACATTGATAAAATAATATTTTCCTCATCATTACCAGTTAAGCAAGCTAATGCATCAACAGTATCTATGCCTTCTTCTAATAATAATTCTTGATCTGAGCCATCACCATGAATTACTGTAGCATTAGGAATTAATGTACTTAATTCAACACAGCGCTCATAATTATTTTCTATAATCTTAACACTATATTTGCTCTTTGTAAGCTCATCAGCTAGGAAGGCAGATATCTTTCCACCACCAATAATCATTAGGTTCTTAATCTTCTTTTCAGTTAATGAAACCTTATCAATAAATTTTTTGATTGTTGCTCTATTGTTAGCTGTAATGTAGATTCTATCTGATGCTTCAATTACGAAATTACCATAAGGTATAAACACCTCATCGCCTCTTTCAACAGCACAAACTAGCACCTTAACCTGAACCTCTTGGCTAATAGAGCGTAGTGACTTACCAACTAAAATATTATCCTCTGGAATATATAGCTTAACTAAATCTACACTATTATTAGCAAATGAATCAACGCTAAGTGCACCAGGGAAATTTAACAGTTTAATAATTTCATCAGATGTTTCCTTTTCAGGATTAATAGGCATCATAATACCTAAATCATTTTTTATCATTTCTAGCTGGTTAGAATATTCATAATTTCTAACACGTGCAATAGTAGCCTTAGCTCCCATTTTCTTTGAAATAAGGCAGGCAAGAATATTAGTTTCATCATTTGTTGTAGCTGCAACGACTAGGTCAGCCTTTCCAGCATCTGCAAGCTTTAATATATCGTAGCTAGCACCATTACCATTAATTCCCATTACATCAAACTTATTAATAAGTTCTTCAATGTTATTACTATTTTTATCAACTACAATAACCTCATGCCCTTCACGGCAGGTATTTTCAACTATAACTCTACCTACCTTGCCATCACCAATAACTAAAATTTTCATAATCTTCACAAGTATATTCTAATTGTACCTTTAGATATACTTTCTCCTTATTATATTTTTTGTTATGAGTACAACATAACCTCTAAGCTTTATTTTTGATTTCTAATAATGTAACACTTTCTACATGAGCAGTTTGCGGGAACATGTCAATTGGTGTTATGTACTTAATTTGATACTTTGAACTAAGCTTTTCTAAATCCTTAGCCAAGGTAGATGGATTGCAAGAAACATAAACTACTCTAGGTACCTCTGTTTCTAGTAATGTATTAATAAATACATCACCTAAGCCTACTCTAGGTGGATCAGCCACAACTATATCAAATGTAGTGCAATCCTCTATCATTTTAGGTAATAGCTCAGCAGCATCACCTTGATAGAATTTTGCATTACTAATTTTATTTAGCTTTGCGTTTTCATTTGCAGCATCAACAGATGCTTGAGTATATTCAATACCAATAACTTCCTTTGCCATATTAGCAATAAATAAACCAATAGAGCCTACACCACAGTAAGCATCAAGAACTCTTTCTTTACGTGAAAGCTTACATGCCTTTTGAACTATTGAATACATATTTTCTGCCTGTAATGTATTTAACTGGAAAAATGTAGTAGGATGTATTTGATACTTAATTCTTCCTAGCTCCTCAATAATGTATTTTTCACCCTCTAGATGATTAGTAATATTACCAAAGATAACACCTTGCTTCATAGAGTCTGAAAAGTTCTCATATACTGACTTAACACCCTCAAGAGCAATTACACGTTTAGCAAGCTCCTTTAGCTTAGGAGTTTTTTCTTTACATACAAAGCATACTAATGCCTCGTTCTTCTTGTTAACTCTAATCACTAAAAACTTTAGTACACCACGATTAAACTTATACAAATAAGGTGAAATTCCCAATTCATCAATGATAGCTAATATTTCATTATTTAGCTTATTGATTAGAGGATTTTGAACATCACAAGAATCAATATATAATAAATCATTACTCTTCTTTTTAGTCATACAAACATGAGTCGTATCTTCCTTTTTTATAGCAAGCTGACTCTTATTTCTATAGCCTTCTATTTGAACAGATGGAACAGTAGGCTTAATTTCAAAGCTTCTTGTATTTAATCTTGTATATCTATTCAATGCTTCAATAACAAGATTACGCTTTTGAATTAGCATTTCCTCATAAGAAATATGCATTACATTACAGCCACCACATGAACCATAATATTTGCATTTTGCCTCGCATCTTGCTGGTGACTGATTTTTAATAGCAACCGTTTGACCAAAGGCCATTTTAGGTTCGACTTTTGTAATTACTATTTCATGCCCTTCACCAGGAATTGCACCATCAACAAATACTGCTAGCTTATTATAAAAGCCAATGCCCTCACCATTGATTCCTAATCTCTTTATATCTAATATAAATTGATCCTGCTCCTTCATACTACTTCACCTTCTTAACCTTAAAATACTTATATGTAGCATAACCACCTAGCACCTTTCCCTTAGCATAGATGCCAACCTTACCGCCTATCCAGCGACCAGGATATGCTTCATATTTGTCCTTTAAATATATACCATTAAATCCTAATTGATATATACCCGGTTCATTAAACTTCATTTGAAGTTCTATCATATCATCATGATAAATACTATCGAATAAAACAATATCATTATCCTGATTGAAATATCCTTGCTTAATTTGTAAATGATTCACTCCATTTATTCTTGTAACACAAATATACTGATACCTTTGTCCCATAAAGCATAAGCCAATTTCATCACCATTATTTACAAGGCTTAATTCAGCCTTTGTTTTGATAGTAAAGGATTTTGCTCCAAGCTTTGCTAAAAACAAATTAGGGGTTTGATTTAAGGCCTTATATGCTTTTTCATTATGATAATAGCAATTAAGCCTTAATCCTTCATTTAGTTCATACCAGCCGTTAATCTTATTAGCTGGGGTTTGCCACATAAGTGAAAGCCTATCACCCTTAAAGTCATCTGATAAATCTAATTTAAATGCTGACTTTTTATCTATAGGATAATCATGCTCCTCTACTGGAGTACCAGCAAGAAGCTCATCCTTAATGCTTCCACATAATGGCCAATCATTTATCCACTTAACTGGCTGCAGATGTACAACTCGTCCATATACACCCAAATCCTGAAAATGAATAAATGCATAATCATTCTTATTAATATCAATTAATGCACCTTGATGTGGTCCATTAATTTTTGAATCATTTTGACACATTACTATTTTACTTTCATATGGGCCGTAGATATCCTTTGATCTTAAGCAGGTCTGCCAGCCTGATTTAACAGAGCCTGCTGGAGCCATAATATAAAAGTATTTATTTTTATAATAGAATTTAGGACCCTCTATAGTTGGGTTATCATTATGTCCATCATATATAATAGTATAATTGTCAGATAAATTATTCTTTAAATCTGGTGATACCTCATATAAACCCAAAACAGAATTAAATCCTATTCTACTTTTCGCAAAGCCAACTACTAAATAACACTTATCATCATGCCAAATCGGACAAGGATCAATAATCCCCTTTTGCTCAATCAAGCACCATGGCTTACTCCAATTACCCTTTTCAATATCGTCTGTTGAAGAAATATATATGCCCTCATCAGGGAAAGGAATAATAGCATAAAATAAACCATTATGATATCTTATTGCAGGTGCCCATGCACCATCACCATGACATACATTTAAAAAGCGCTCAAATGGAATCTCTTCGAATACATAATCAAAGAGCTTCCAATCAACTAGGTTCTTACTTTTTAAAACTGGTACACCTGGCGTATGGTTAAAGCTAGATGCTAGCATGTAATATGTATTTTTATATCGGATTATGTCCGGATCAGAATAATCCGCCATAATAATTGGATTTGTATATTTCATATTTAATCAACTCTATTTAAATAATCTTAAAACATCATTAAATGTAATAAATACAAACAGTATCATTAATAAAATAAAGAACACATTATTTATAATATTTTCTACCTTCTTAGAAGGCTTTCTTCTAGTAATTAATTCATATAGAAGGAACACTAATCTACCACCATCAAGTGCTGGAATCGGAAGTAGGTTCATAACACCTATATTAACTGACAATAAAGCAGCAAACGCAAGTAATGTTAAGAAGCCAGAATTAATATAAGCCATTATCATAGAGAAGATACCAACAAATCCTGATAAATCACTAATTCCAACCTGACGTACCTCACTAGGTGCAATTAATAGCTTAAGTGTTCTAAATATTAACGTAAAGTCATCCCAGAACATTGTACCAGCTTGACCGATACAACCAAAGAATGCTATATGTGTTTCAGGTGCAATACCAATCTTAAATGAAATCTTTTCAATCCTTTGATTTTCTAATGTTTCATTGCTCCAAGATTCTAAAGGTGCTGATTCCTCTAGGGTAACAATATCACCCTTTTCCATAGAGTAATATTCGAACTTAATTTGAGCAACGCTGATTGTATCCATAATTGATGCTAATTGACCCCAACTAATAAGAGCTACAGGTTCAGCATCATCAATTTGAATTTTAGTAATGATGTCACCTGATGTAAGTGGATATTCTCCCTTATTACCATCATCCTTATATCTTAAGCCTACATTGCCAACTCGTAAGCCCTGAACCTCCAAATCACCATCTGGAGCTTGAATGTTAGATAAACCAATTGAGTTAATAATTACAACCGCATCAATAGTTTCAGTATATTCTACACCATCGCGTACATATACAATATCAATTTCTGTATCATATTCTCCAAAGCGCTCATCTAATATTTTAGATAAATCATCCCAAGATGATACATTACTTCCATCAATAGAAACAATTTGATCACCAGCCTCTAAAATACCATAAGAATTATAACCATAAGTAATATCACCAATTACATTAGAATCATAGTTAGGTACACCTGATGCAAATGACACTATAAGATAAATGAATATTGCTAAAACAAAATTCATAAATGGTCCAGCAAAAATAGTTAAAAATCTATCTAATAATGACTTAGATTCAAAGCTTCGATCATAAGGTGTAATTTGCATACTCTTCTTTGGACTGAAAACATAGAATGCATCTCTCTTAACCTCATAATATTGGTTTTGAAGGCCAGTATTTAAATTAATAAATAATGTTTGCCCATCCTTACCATATAAATCTAGCTCTACAACCTCACCAGTAATTTCACATTCAATTTTTTCATCAAGCACAATTTCAGAAATTTTACCTTCCTCATCTAGCTTAATACCAATTTTATCACCAATCTTAATTAGCTCTGAGGAAACCTCTTCACCTGCCATAGAAACAAAGCCACCAATAGGAATTGCACGAATACAGAAATTAGTCTCACCAAATTTCTTTTTCCAAACAACAGGTCCCATACCTAATGAGAATTCATGACATAAAATACCGGCACGCTTAGCAAATAAGAAATGGCCACCCTCATGAATCAAAATAATAACACCTAAAATTAAAACAAATGCAATTATAGATAGGACAACTGCCCAAAATCCTTGTATTGCTAAAAACATATTAAATCACTCCATACCTTTTCAAAATTCTATCATAAATCTCCCTACTAATATTTATGATAGATTCAATGCTATATTCTAACAAACTATATATATCCTTAGAAATTTCCTCTTTAATAATATGCTCAATTTCTAAAAAACTAATATAATCATTTAAGAATAAATATACTGCTGCTTCATTTGCAGCATTTAATGCACATAAATACATTTTGCCTTTATGTGCTGCCTCATAAGCAAATTTTAAGCAAGGAAATCTTTCGAAAGAAAGCTCCTTAAATTCTAATGACATACCAACTAAGCTTATTGATTTGCCATTGTAGCTATGAGATGGATAATACAAAGCATGAGCTATTGGAGTATGCATATCAGAGGCTCCTAGCTGTGCCTTTATAGTTCCATCACTAAATTCAACCATAGAATGAACTATACTTTGTGGATGAAGAATAGTATCAATTTGATTATATTCAATATCAAATAGATAATGTGCCTCAATAACCTCAAAGCCCTTATTCATCATTGTAGCTGAATCAATTGTAATCTTATTTCCCATGCTCCAATTAGGATGCTTAAGTGCATCCTCCTTAGTTACATTAATTAATTCCTCACGTGACTTATCTCTAAAGGAACCACCAGATGCAGTAATAATTAGCCTCTTAATCTCCTTACTATTTTCGCCACTTAAGCATTGCATAATTGCTGAATGCTCTGAATCAATAGGAATAATTCTTACATTATAAGCCTTTGCTAAATCCTTAATAATATCTCCCGCCACCACAAGAGTTTCCTTATTAGCAAGACATATATCCTTTTTAACCTTAATTGCTTCAGCTGTAGGCTTTAATCCTGCAACACCAACTAAGGCATTAACCAATATTTCATTTTCATATTTACTGTAGCTTGCAAGTCTAGCTAAGCCCTCATCACCAAAACAAATAATAGGATGATAAGAAATATCCTTAATATCACTATCATTTCTAAAGCATACTATTTCAGGCTTAAACTCTTCAATTAACTTATATGCCAAATCAAGATTTCTTCCTACTGAAATACCTATAACCTTAAAATCCTTTGGATTATTTCTTACTATATCTAATGTTTGTAGACCGATAGAGCCGCAAGCACCTAGAATATATAAATTTTTCATTATGCTATCACTGGAACATAATTCATTGCAATAACAATGAAAATCAAGAATACAACTGCAGCATAAATAGATGAATCAAATCTATCTAGCATGCCACCATGACCAGGGAATATATTTGAAAAGTCCTTGATGTCATATCCACGCTTTAGCTTAGATGCTACTAAATCACCTATTTGACCACATACTGACATGCTTAAAGTCATAAAGAATGTAAATACACCTAATTCAAATGTAGAAAAATTAGATGTATCAAATACACCATCAAAGAAATTCTTTGCTTCTACACCAGGTAAGAAACTAGAAATATAATTATATGCAAGTACAAATGTTACACCAATAACAATCATAGTTGCAGCACCACCGATAGCTCCCTCCCATGTTTTCTTTGGTGAAATATTAGGTGCAAGCTTATGCTTGCCTAAAGTTAATCCCCATACAAGCGCGAAAATATCTGTTCCTAAAGAAACTAGCATTAGATAGATAATAAATCTCATACCTACGAATCTTAGTGTTGCTAAGGATGCAAAGCCAATAGCCACATAGATAATTGATAGGAAGCATCTACCAATATCCATCGCAGTAAAATCAGAAACTAATACTAAGCATGAAAGATTTAGAATAAAGATAACACCAATACAAAT
The DNA here is from genome assembly GCA_045594405.1 of Anaeroplasma sp. Lineage (GTDB taxonomy): Bacteria > Bacillota_I > Bacilli_A > Acholeplasmatales > Anaeroplasmataceae > Anaeroplasma. Next base: position 12,642 of record JAZNYN010000017.1, on the reverse strand, counting down.
AATTATATTCAATTCAAAGTTAAAATAATTAAGAATTCTAACTAAATAAGTTTGACAACATAAAGGATTATTACTTATTACAGCAAAGTATAATAATAAAGTTGAAAATATCACTATAATCTTAATTGCAAGAGGCATATGATGCTCCTTTTCAAACATGTTAAGCATTTCACATGAAGCAATAATTACAAATACTATAGCAAATAATTCGAATATAGGAAGCAAGCCTTCAACGAAAATAAGAGGCAATAATATTAACGCCATTAATATACCTGTAACAATTCTTTTTTTCATAATATCTCCTCCAAATATCTTTGGTTTTTTTGTAAATATAAAATTATACATTTTATATTATATCACAATAAAAATAAAAATCCAGCATTACTAGTTTTTAATACAACTGTAACACTGGATTTTAAAATTATCTAAATTAGATAGACATAACCTCTTGTTCCTTAGCCTTAGCAACAGCTTCGATTGCAACAATCTTAGAATCTGTAAGCTTTTGGATATCCTCTAAAGCACCCTTTTCATCATCCTCAGGTAAAGAAAGCTTCTTAATGTCATCATTATATGTACGACGTACATTTCTAACAGCAACCTTTGCAGCTTCTTCCATTTTACCTACAACCTTAGCTAATTCTCTACGACGTTCTTCAGTCATCTTAGGTAAAATTAAACGAATACCTGCACCATCGTTTTGAGGTGTTAGACCTAATGCAGAAGCAAATATAGCCTTTTCAATATCCTTTAAAGTAGACTTATCAAATGGCTTGATATATAACTGATTAGCTTCAGGAATTGAAATTGATGATACTTGCTTTAATGGAGTTGGAACACCATAGTATTCAATCGAAATTGAATCTAATAATGACGCGTTTGCTCTACCAGTACGAACTGTAGATAATTCACGCTTTAAAGCTTCAATAGCCTTGTCCATGTGTTCTTCACATTCTAATAATAGCATTTCTAATTCTTCCATAATTTTTCTCCTTATTTTACTGTAACAAGAGTACCAATCTTTTCGCCCTTAACAGCTCTTAAGATGTTACCTTCCTTGTTCATATTGAAAACAATTAATGATAAACCGTTATCCTTACATAATGATGCTGCAGTTGAATCCATAACCTGTAGATCATTTGAAAGAATTTCAGTAAATGTAAGCTTATCATAAAGCTTAGCATTTGGATTAGTACGAGGGTCTGAGTCGTATACACCCTCAGTCTTATTCTTAGCCATAAGAACAACCTCAGCACCAATTTCTGTTGCACGTAATATACATGCTGTATCTGTTGAGAAGTAAGGTGAACCTAAACCACCTACAAATACACAAACACGACCTTTTTCTAGATGGCGAATAGCTCTTCTTCTAATATAAGGCTCACAAACCTCATCAACACTAATAGCACTTAATACTCTAGTGGGAATTCCTAGCTGCTCTAATGCATCCTGAACTGCTAATCCATTCATAATTGTAGCAAGCATTCCCATATAGTCTGCTTGAGAACGGTCCATACCAAGTTGCTCAGCTGTCTTACCACGCCAAATATTTCCGCCACCAACAACGATACCAATTTCAACACCAGTATCATGTGCTTCCTTAATTTGAGCAGCAATACCCTTTACTGTTTGTGGATCAATTCCAAATGATGTTTCTCCTTTTAGTGCTTCGCCACTAATTTTTAATAAAATTCGCTTGTACATTTTTACCCCTCCAGTTTCCATACTTAGTTATTTTATTTTGAAAAAATAGGGAAAGCGAAAAAGCCTCCCCTAATTTTAATTAGTTAAATGCTGCAGTTTGAGCTGCTACTTCAGCTGCGAAATCTGTAACTTGCTTTTCAATACCCTCGCCTACTTCTAAACGAATGAATGACTTAACAACGCACTTAGCACCCTTAACATAAGCTTCAACAGTTTGATCAGGGTTCTTAACGAATTGTTGAGATAATAAGCAAATTTCCTTTAATTGCTTGTCTAAACGACCTGGAACGATACGTTCAGCAATAATGTTTTCTGGCTTTGGTTTAGCTGATTCTGCGTTTTCATTTAAAGCTGCTGCTAAAATAATAGCTCTTTCAGATTCGATAACCTCAGCAGGAATATCGTCCTTAGAAACATACTTAGGATTCATAGCTGCAACATGCATAGCTACATCCTTAGCACATACTTCGTCTTCACCTTCAACGATTGCAACAGTAACAATACGTCCACCCATATGCTTATAAGCACCGAAAATTTGACCTTCAGCCTTAGTAATGCGAGATACACGACGTAAAGAAATCTTTTCACCGATAACACCAGATGCTTCAAGAATGATTGTTGCTAAATCCTTACCATCAGTAACGATTGCTAAAGCTTCAGCATCATTTGTAGCGTTAGAGTTAACAATAATTTCACCAACTTGCTCTAATAAAGCAATAAACTTAGCGTTTTGAGCAACGAAGTCAGTTTGAGAATTTAATTCGAATGTAACACAGTCGTTACCCTTGATAGCATAGTAGCATAAACCTTCAGCAGCTACTGCGCCTTCCTTCTTAACAGCCTTTGCGATACCACGTTCACGTAACCAAGTTACAGCTGCTTCCATATCACCATCAGTTTCTGTTAATGCCTTCTTGCAATCTAACATACCAGCTGATGTTCTTTCACGTAATTCTTTTACCATTGCTGCAGTAATGTTTGCCATAATGATTTTCCTCCTAAATTATTCAGCCTTTGGAGCTTCTTCTGCCTTCTTAGCAGTTGTCTTCTTTGTTGTAGTCTTCTTAGCAGCTGGCTTTGCTTCTTCAGCTGGAGCTTCTGTAGCTTCTGCCTTCTTTGTAGTCTTCTTAGCAGCTGGCTTTGCTTCTTCACCTGGAGCCTCAGTAGCCTCTGCCTTCTTTGTAGTCTTCTTAGCAGCTGGCTTCTTTGGAGCTTCTTCAGCAACTACTTCTTCTTTAACTTCTTCTGCCTTCTTTGTAGTCTTCTTAGCAGGAGCCTTCTTTGGAGCTTCTTCAGCAGCTACCTCTGCCTTTGGTTCAGCCTTCTTTGCAGGAGCCTTCTTTGGAGCTGGCTTTGCTTCAGACTTTTCCTTAGCGATTTCTTCATTTAAATTAACATTTTCAGCTTCATCATTGAACTTTTCAACAGTTCCGCCGTTTGCTTCGATAATTGCGTTACCCATTACCCATGCAACTAGCTTAACAGCACGAATTGCATCGTCATTTGCTGGGATTACATAATCAACATCATCAGGATCACAGTTTGTATCAACAATACCGAATACTGGGATGTTTAACTTTCTTGCTTCTAAAATAGCATTGTGTTCCTTACGAGGGTCAACGATGAATAATGCTTCAGGAAGCTTCTTCATTTCCTTGATACCGCCTAAGAACTTTTCTAATTTGTCGCGTTCAGCTACTAACTTAATAACTTCCTTCTTAGGTAACTTAGCAAACTCACCAGTTTCCTCCATCTTGTATAAGTCTTGTAACTTCTTAATACGCTTTCTGATTGTCTTGAAGTTAGTTAAAGTACCACCTAACCATCTTTGGTTAACATAGTAAGAATCTGTTCTTAAAGCTTCTTCCTTAACTGCTTCTTGAGCTTGCTTCTTTGTACCAACGAATAATACCTTACCGCCATCCTTAACGATGTTAAGTAAAGCTACATAAGCCTTTTCAATTTCGTTAGCTGTTTTTTGTAAATCGATGATGTAAATTCCATTTCTTGCAGTGAAGATATACTTCTTCATCTTTGGATTCCATCTGCGAGTAGCATGTCCAAAATGAACACCTGACTCTAATAATTGTTTCATTGAAACTACTGATTCAGACATTTTTAATTTTCTCCTTTTTATTTTTGTTTTTGTCCTCTGCTTTCTTCAACACTCGCCTCCAACAATTTTGCACACGACGGCCAGCTCCAAAAGCATGTGTATTTTGTGCCTTTGATAGTATAACATATTGTTTAAATTATTTCAATATATTAAACTATATTTTTTTATAAAAAATACAGGTCTAAATAGAACCTGTAAATCTTATTCAGCTATTTCTTCAGCTTCACCTGTATTTGCTTCTGAATTCTTTTTCCTTGTAGTATGGATTATTATAAATACTATCGTTGCAATTGCAGTAACAATATTAAAAATTGCAGAGGCATAATTCAAGGTTACAAAGCTATAGATACTCCAGCATATGCAGCTAAATATCATTGATAACTTTATTAAAACAATATTATTTGATTTTAAAATGACTATAGAATATTGACAGTTAGCAATTATTGGTAAAATACCAAGCCAGCTATCAACATTAAACACTATTCCAAGCGTTAAACCCAACACTATAAAAACAATATCTAAAATCTTATTTTGCTTTTTTATAACTACAAAAACATTTCTAATTAAGCTTGTCATTTCTTGAACTGCACCACTATATGTTCCAAGTAAAATCCACGCAACAAAATTTAAAATATGGTTACCACTTTGTGTCAAGGCAACATTTTTACGATTTTTCACAAATGAGCTTACTAAGAAAAATAATAGCCCAATTGAAGAAATAATATTAGCTATAACCACTAAATTAGCCGACAAAATCATGTTATTCCTCCTTTCATTTTTGAGGATAAAAAAGGACTCCTAAAGAGCCCCATAAAATACTATTCTGCTACAAAAAGCACGTTATTATTATCTACTGAATAATTAATCACATCATAACCATTAAATACTGCATTTGCATATGTGTTATTTTCATAAATACCAAATTCAGCATACACTGGAATTAATACATAAACAGATAATACATTTTGACCTTCTTGATAAATTAAAGCTCTAATAGGTAAATAGATAATTGAACAATAAATATTATCTTCACCAGCATTGTATAACTCCTCAGCCTTAGCAATAGCTATTGATGTTGAGAAGCTTGTGTTGTTAATAATTTCTACATTTAAGCCTAGCTTTTCTGCAGTAATACCATAAGTTTCATTATATAACTCACTCATTATAGATGCTTGATATACAGAATCGATACCAGCAACAAATGTTAATGATGAAATGTTTGCAGATTGAATCTTGCCTGCAAATTGTGATAAAAATTTGTCGAATGATACATTACGTACTACTAATGAGTCGTTTAAATTAGTACTAATCTTAACATCAATATAGCTTCCTGATTCTGTTGATAATGATGAATTAATTGAAGCAGTAACATTAGCTAAGCCTAATGCCTCTGCAATTTCTGTATTTGGATTATCTACTAGTGCAACAACCTCTTCGTCACCCTTACAAGATGCTAAAGATAAAGTTAGTACTAATAGTAAAATTGCTAAAAACTTTTTCATATAATACCTCTTTCCGATTTGAAAAATCATATATTTTTCGCATAATAAATTATATCAAAATAATTCACATATTACAAGAATTATTTATTATTCTTAGTTGCTCTAGGATGTGATAATGCGTAAGAAGTTTTAATTCTATCATATGATACATGAGTATAAATTTGTGTTGTTGATAAATTTTCATGACCCAATAATTCTTGAACGCTACGCATATCAGCTCCATTGTTTAATAGTGCAGTCGCAAAGCTATGTCTTAACATATGTGGTGAAATATGGAAGGTTTCCCCACACTTTTCTACTAAACCATCTAGAATTTTTCTAACTCCTACTCTAGTCAGCTGAGTACCATTTTTGTTTAAAAATACATATCTATTGCTTTCTTCCTTTGATAAATAAAGAAGCTCTAAACGGAAGGTAGATATGTAATGCTTTAAGGATAAGGCTAGCTCATCATACATAATTACCACTCTATCCTTATTACCCTTACCAGTAATCTTGATGGTACGTTCATTAAAATCAATATCCTTAATTTGCATATTACAAAGCTCACTTACACGTAAGCCACAGCCGTATAGGCAGCCTAAAATACAATAATTACGATAGCCAAGCTTATTATCTAAATCACAAGCCTCAAATAGCATCATAACCTCTTGCTCCTTAATAACTTTAGGCAGACGCTTAGGGGCCTTAGGTGCTTCTAGGTTTTGGAAATAATTTACTGCTATTATCTCTTCTTTAACCAAAAAGTTATAAAAGGTGTTTAAAGCAGAAAGCTTTCTATGAATGGTTGTTGAGGCTAGCTCGGCTAAGGATAAATAAGAAATATAATTTTTTGGAACACGTTCATTTCTTATCTGCAATAATCCTGCAGCCATCTTTTCAGATTTAATAAAATCTAAAAATTCCTCAACATCCTTTTTATACGCATCAGCTGTATTTAAAGAATAATTCTTTATGCCTATTAAATTGTCATAAAACTCTTTAATTGCCTCTAAATCAGTCATTGATACGTTTTATCTCCTTTTCCATAGTCTCTAATGCTCTTTTTGCATATAAAGCCTTTCTATCGCTTTTTTTATGAGGAAAATCTAAATCACTCATTATACCAAAGTTTGCATTCATAGGCTGGAAGCCCTCCTGTGATGCATTACAAATGTATATAGACATAGATCCCATTACAGTGCTTTGTGGTAAAACTATAAGTTCCTTACCTTGTAGGTATCTATCCATATTAATGGCAGCATAAATTCCTGATGCTGCTGATTCAACATATCCCTCTACTCCACTAATCTGTCCAGCAAAGAAAATATTTGGATATTCCTTTGTTTGAAATGTAGGATTTAATATCTTAGGAGCATTAATATATGTGTTTTTATGCATACGCCCATACTTAGCAAAGCGACAATTTTCTAAACCTGGAATCATTTGAAATACACGCTTTTGTTCAGGGAATTTTAGATGTGTTTGAAATCCAACTAAATTATACATTTGCTTTGCAGCATCATCCTGACGAAGCTGAACAACAGCATATGGCTTTTCACCTGCTGGTGTCATTAATCCAACTGGCTTCATTGGTCCAAAGGTTAATGTTTGTGGTCCACGCTTAGCCATAATTTCGACAGGCATACAGCCCTCAAACACCTTTAATTCAAAGTCTGGTGTTTCTACACCCTCGGCAGTAATTAAAGCCTCATAAAACGCCTCAAACTCCTCTTTAGTCATAGGACAATTATAGTATGATGCCTCACCCTTATCGTAGCGTGACTTAAGATAAACCTTATTATAATCAATAGAGTCAGCATAAATAATAGGAGCCTGAGCATCAAAGAAATAAAAATCATCACAACCAAACAAATTCTTAATTTCCTTACATAAAGGATCTGACGTTAAAGGTCCTGTAGCTATAATAGTAGGTACGCTAGTATCTATTTTTGTTACTTCACCATAAATAATTTCTACATTAGGTAAAGACTTAATAAAATTAGTTACATACTCAGAGTATCCTTCTCTATCTACAGCTAGCGCACCACCTGCAGGTACAGCATTTAATCTAGCAGCCTTAATAATTAATGAATCTAGCATCTCCATTTCCTTTTTTAAAATACCACAAGCATTCTCTAAGGAATCACTGCGAAGAGAATTTGAACAAACTAACTCACCAAACTTATCTGTTTTATGAGCTGGTGTCATCTTTACAGGACGCATTTCATAAAGACGAATACTATATCCTCTTTTTGATAAATAGTAGCAAGCCTCAGCTCCAGCTAGGCCAGCACCAATAATGTTAATTAACATAAATAAATCACCACAAATTCTAATTAATGATATATAAAATATATCCCAATAAATTATACCATAATAAAAGGCATAAATTCAAACTGAACTTATGCCAATTATTTTATTATACTATTTTGCTAAATATGCTTGGTAAACAGTATATGAATATGTACCACTTGAAGCGGCTGTCAATAATGACCAATATGTTGCAGAGCCTGTTGATGAAACATATGTTCCTGATAACCATCCACTACCAAATGAATATGTAGTAAATGTGTTTGCTGTTAGATTGTTAACATATGCATCACATTCTGCCTTAGTTACATTATTATTCATCACCATATTTCTGAACGTATAAAGATGATATGTAATATTAAATGCTGTATATACATATGCATCATTAATAGTAGCTGAAATATTTAAATCACCTGCTATACCTATTTCATATAATTCTAGTGCTCTAGTAATTATATCTTCACTAGTGTTGACCATCGTGTATTTATTATATAGATAGTATGTAGATTTTGAGCTTAGTATTGAATTTGAAGCTCTAGCCTCTTGTACACCAATCGAATGGATAGTACCAAGTGCTAATTCTACCACTTCCTCCTTGTACTTAGCTAATGCAGCATCATACTTACCAACTAAAGTTGTAATATCATATTTGAATAATGCCTTAAATTCATCGATATATTGATTGTATTCAGCTTGTAATTGAGGTATTGATGCAACTAGCTCAGATACAACACCTAGATCTAATTGAGCACCAATTCTCTTATCTAAATCACTAACAAATACTGTATAAATGTAGTTTTCTAGTAGGCCCCAATTTGGAATACCTTCATATGAATATAATAAGTAATTCTTCATAATAGTGAAGCCATAGCTTTGGTATAAAGCCTGAGCTTCAGCTAATGTAAGATGAGAAACACCTAAATAATCATAAATATTACCATTAATATAATCAGATGCAAATGCATTATATGCATCAATAGCAAGCATTAGCTTTTCATATGATTCAGGGTAGAATAATTGGAATGCATCCTTATATGAGCTTGATAAATCTACAAAATATGTAACCAATGAATTTAAGTTATTGTAGTATGTATCTATATCAGCTAAGATCTCATTTGGCTCAGTAATTACTACAAATTCAGTAATTAATGCATCAAATGGTGCAAGCTCAGCTATTGCTACCTCATTATAAATTTGTTCATATAATTCGAATTCCTCTTCAGTTAATGCAATACCCTCTTGTTGGAAATATAGATATGCTTCATAGCAGCTAATTACATCTGATGCAGTTAATCCAGAGATACCTGATGCCTTATATGTTGCTACTACTTGCTTAATTAATGTTTCAGAAACAACTAGGTTTTCATATAACGCTATTAATTCAGAAATAATAGTAGGAGCATACGATGCAATTGCCACCTCACTCATACCATCTAGGTAAGCTTGTACTGCTACTAGCTTATTATAGTAATCTTCATTATATTGGAATGGACCTAATTCAGAAATCATTGACTTAGCAGTTTGAATTTCCTCCTTAACAGAAGCATATCCTGCTGCAGTAGCAGCATAAGAATCAAAGTATGTACCACTTAATTCACCAGAATGAGTAATTGTTATTGGAAGTGATGTTTGCTCGAATGTACCATGACGGTATCCCTCTAATGTAATCCTTAGATAATCAAACTCTTCTTCATTTGTTAATGCTGAATCAATAGTTAATCCATTAACATCCATATTGAAGTTGACAACACCCTCCATTAAGTTTGTAACAGCATCAATACCTAAAGCATTAACCTCAACAAGTACCATTTCAACAACCATACGCCAAATTTCATTTACTGTTTCAGCTGACTTCGCACTTAATGCTAACGATGTAACATTTCCATTCTTGTCAGTTGTAAAGCCGTTGATAATGTTGTAGATGAAATCATTTAAGTATAGTACAGTTTGTTCTACAGTGTCAGTAGTTGAAGCAGATAAATTAGATGCAGGATCACCACCTAAATCAATTACCATTTCCATAATGTTAAAATTAATACCGATAGCGTCTCCACCCATAATTACATAGATGTATCCATCACCAACATAGAATGCTTGAATTGTAATGTTAACTGATGCACCTAATAAGTACCATGGCATCTTAGCCTTGATGTTAACGTCAGCAGCAAATCTGAATGCAGACATAATGTCAGCACCATCTAATACTGATTGAATATCTAACCAAACACCAAGTGTACCTGTTGCATTACAGCTATCAACTAAGCCACTATCAACCTCTAGAGGAATTGCAAGGTTAAATGCTTGTCCATTAACTGAATAATCAAATGCAATGATACCCTTTACCATATCAAGTATATCTAATACTCTCACAGCAAATGGATGCTCACTGAAATCTTCAGTTAAAATGTATTCATTCTTTTGTTCTTCAGTTAATTCAGATACATAGCCCTTAAGCATTGTATCTGCATTTAGGTCAAACTTGATATCCATATCCATTGCATTTAATGCAGCATGTAAATCAATATCAAATGTAGTCTCAGAAATATTATCAACAGCAAGACCTAAGTCAACTAAAGAAACTTCCATTCCTGTCATATCAATTATCATTTCATTTAATGTATTCATTAAATCATCTGATAATAAGATTGATAATGCATCATTCTTAGTTATGAATTCAATACCATTTACATATCCACAAATATCTGTAAATAAACCTAATACATCAAGCTCAGCTTCTTCTACAGCTTCCTCTTCATTAGCTAATTCCTCTTCAGATTTTTGACCTAATGAGCCAATAGCTTCCTTTAGATTATAATGAGGAATCTCATACTTGAATTTAGAATCCATAGAATCTAAATAGATGAAGCCATCAACGATTGTTAAGATAATAGGATCATAGAATTCAGAGTTAATTACTAGCTCTAATTCTATTTCTGTAAATGCATTTTCAGTTTGTAATAAATCAACTAAATCTACTCTGAAGTTCATTTGGTAAGGTAAGATGATTAGATAGTTAGCAACCTCTAATTTTATTTCACCCTCAAATAAAACACCAGACTCAAGATTTTCAAAGATATTTACTAGGTTAGCTACCGCAAGATATTCTGAATCATCAATTTCATCTTGTTCATTCATGCCGAAGCTAATACCTAAATTATTAATAATAATGTCTTCATTGAACTTGCCTGATAATCTAATACCAGCCTCTGATGCATCAAGCATAACCTCGATACCTTCAAATGACATAATATCTAATGTTAATCCAATTGCAGCATAATCAGTAGCAAATGAATGTGAGCTAATACCGAATAGGATTGATTCAACAATCTCGGCAATATCAAGTCCAGATTCCTCTGTTTCTTCGTTAGAAGCATCTTTTTCCATATAAACATCAACAAGCTCAGTTACAGCATCAATAATAGTCTTAAAGTCTTCATGAGTAAACATTATTCTTAATCCGTTGAAGTCAATGTATAGCTTTTCATTAACATACTTAACGGCTAATTCTATGCTATTAATAATACCATTTTCATCAGTAACAGAAGCAACTAGGTTAGCATAAATGTCTAAATCCTTAGTAATTTCAATTACACCAAGAATATTAATACCATAAATTTCAGCATCAACGTTCAATGTAAATGCATCATTCTCATTAAACTTATCTATTAATATATTAATAATATTAAATAGGTTATTAATGTCATCTGCTGTAAATACCTCAGCCTCAGGAACAACAATTTCAGTCTTATCAGAAATTGTAGCACCTATTGAAGCACTGAATACATCATTAATTTCATTTACTGTAACATCAATTCTATCAGCCTCTTCATTTATTGCTAAGCCAATTGCAATCGTAGATAGGCTTGAAATAATTTCATTTAAACTAAATTCGAAGCTTGTACTATCTGTAAATACAATACTATCTAATAAGCTATTAACCATACCTAAATCAATTAATCCCTCAGCCTCTTGAGCATCAGCATCCTCAGATGCAGTCATCCTTGTAACATTTTCTACAATAGCCTCTAATGCTTCAAATGTTACTTGAATTGATTGACCAAAGATTGTTAAGTAAATAGATTCGTTTGCAACATATAAATCAATGCTAATCTCTGCACCCATAAATACTGCAGTAATTGTACCACCAATACTATATGTTCCATCATTATTGATAATATCAACAACAATATTAGCAGATACCTCTTCAGTTGTATCATTAATATCAATGTTTGCTGATAAATCTAAAGTTAATGTAATTGCTTGATTCTTAATGAAATCTACTATGTATAATACATCCTCAATTAATACATTAAGATCAATATAGTTGTTATCTGGTAAACTAATTTCACCATCAAAGCTACTAAATACATTTATCTCTAAATTGAAAATTTCAGGAATTGTTAAGCCTAAACCATTTTCAATTTGAGCTAATCTAATTTGAATTGCCTGAGTAGTATCAATTAACTCACCTAAATCGATATCAAATTGTTCAAGATTAATATCTAACTCAATATTAGTTTCTTCGATGACAAGTTCACTAATTAATGAAGCAAAATCAATAGATAATACTAAATCAATAATTTCAGTAATATTAATTTCACTTAGCTCTTCAGCCTCTTCACCTTCAGTACCTATCATTTCAATTAATTCATTAATTGTTAAATATAAATGAACATTCTTGAAATCGATGAATAATACTTGTGATAATTCCTCACCGTTTAGAGTATAACTATCATAATAGCGAACCTCTAAATCCAATGATAATGTATCATACATAACATTTAGGCTAATGTATGCTTCTAGAGCTTCAGCAAAGCTTATATAAGCATCTGCATTAATAGTGATATCCTCATAGCTACCACCTAATTGAACATGAACCTTTTCAGACTCAACGATTGATATTACATTATCTACCACAAAGTCTAGGTAGCCTAGGTTTTGATATTCTTCCTCATTTACAGTAATTTCACCTTCATATGTCTTTACTGTACCTGCAATCTCAAACATATCTAATCTTAAGCCTAAGCC
>JAZNYN010000016.1:0-6867 GCA_045594405.1 Anaeroplasma sp. | reverse complement strand
TGGTATGATTTGTGCATCAGAGCAAGCAGCTATAATTGATACTGAAATATATGAGGAAGCTATTGGCTATTTAAAAAGATTTAAGGCTTATATAGCCAACAAAAAAGAAAAGACACTTCTTGAAAAATTTATGTTCGGTATAAGTGATGCAAATGATTATGAAAATGCGAAGCTTAATCCATGGGTTGTTGGAAAAAGATGTGTTGATATTGCAAAAGAAGCAGGCTTTACTATTCCCGAGGATACTTCAATTATTTGTGTTGAATGCAAGAATGTAGGTCCAAATGAACCACTTACAAGAGAAAAGCTTTCCCCTGTATTAGCAATATTAAAATCAAATTCCTGTGATGAGGGCTTTAAATTTGCCAAGGAAATGGTTGAATTTAATGGCTTAGGTCATAGTGCTGCAATTCATTGTAAGTCAAATGAAATGGCTGATAATTTCGGTAAGCTTGTAAAGGCAATGAGAATCATTTGGAATTCACCTTCAACATTTGGTGGAATTGGTAATGTATATAATTCATTCCTTCCATCACTAACATTAGGATGTGGATCATATGGTCATAATTCAATTGGTGGAAATGTTTCAGCTGTAAATTTATTAAATGTTAAAAAGGTAGGTAAAAGAAGAAATACTATGCAATGGTTTAAGGTTCCTAGTAAAATATATTTTGAAAGAAATTCTATTCAATATCTACAGGATTGCGTTACAATCAACAAGGTATTTATTGTTACTGATAGAACAATGGGCGATTTAGGCTTTGTAAATAGAGTAACTGAACAGCTTAATTTAAGAAAAAATAAGGTACAGGTTCAATTGTTCTGCGATGTAGAGCCAGATCCAGATATTTCAACAGTTAAGCGTGGTGTTGCCTTAATGGACGCTTTTAGACCTGACACTATTATTGCTTTAGGTGGAGGCTCTGTAATGGATGCAGCTAAAGGTATGTGGCTATTTTATGAGCATCCTGAGATAAATTTTGATGATCTTAAGCAAAAGTTTATGGATATTCGTAAGCGTGCATTTAAATATCCTGAATTAGGAAAGAAGTCTCATTTGATTTGTATTCCAACAACCTCTGGTACAGGTAGTGAGGTAACACCTTTTGCAGTTATCTCTGATAAGGCAAATAATAAGAAATATCCTCTTGCAGATTATTCACTTACTCCGACTATTGCAATCTGTGATCCAGAATTTACTACAAATCTACCTTCAAAGGCTACTGCAATGACTGGTATGGATGTATTAACACATGCGATAGAAGCATATGTATCTGTTTTAGCAAATGATTTTACTGATGGCCTATGCTTACAGGCAATCAAGCTTGTATTTGATTATTTGCCGAGAGCTGTTCATAATGGTAAAATAGATTTAGAGGCTAGAGAAAAGATGCACAATGCGGCGACTATCTCTGGTATGGCATTTGCTAATTCCTTTTTAGGTATGGCACATTCACTTGCTCATAAGATTGGGGCTGAATTCCATACTGTTCATGGTTCTACCTGTGCAATTGTTCTACCTCATGTCATTAGATATAATGGTACAGTTCCAACAAAGCTTTCTGTATGGCCAAAATATAACAAATATGTTGCTGATAAGAGATATCAAGATATAGCTAAGCTTTTAGGTCTACCAGCCTCAACTAAGGAAGAAGGAGTGGAGTCTTTGGCTAACGCTGTTACTAGCTTAATTAAGGAAATTAATTTAGAGGTTAATTTCAGTGAGCTAGGTATAGATGAGGCGCTATGGATGAGTAAGGTTGACAGTGTTGCTATGGCAGCATATGAGGATCAATGCTCACCAGCAAATCCACGTGTACCTATGGTTAGTGATATGATTGAAATTTTAAAGAAAGCATATAAATAAAAAATAGTCCCTATCTAGCCATCTAGATAGGGATTTATTTTGTTTCAAATACGATATGGAAATTGAATTATAAAATAATTCATGATATAATTGTATGGAATATGGAGTGATTTTGATGGGATTATTTAATTTATTCAAAAAAAAGGATAAAAATAAGAAATACAAGATGGGTCTTCATAAGACTCGTGAAGGTGCTTTATCAACTTTAAAACAGCTTTTAGATAAAAATAATAAGATTACAGATGAATTATTTGATGATTTAGAAGAAATTTTTATCATGGCTGATATTGGTGTAGATACAGTTGTTGATTTTGTAGATTCATTAAGAAAGGAAGTACAAAATCAAAAGATCACTGACCCATCATTATTACAAGAGATTATTATGGATAAAATGTTTGAAATTTATCTTAATGGTGAGATTGTAAATGCAAACCTTAAGCTAAATAAAAATGGCTTATCTGTAATTCTATTTGTTGGTGTTAATGGAGTAGGTAAAACTACATCTATTGCTAAGATTGCACACCAATATAAGGAGCAGGGTAAAAAGATTTTACTTGCTGCTGGTGATACCTTTAGAGCTGGTGCTATTGAGCAGATTGAGGTTTGGGCTGAGCGCATTGGGGTTGATATTGTAACTCATGAAGCTAATTCTGATCCATCATCTGTTATGTATGATGCAATTAAAAAAGCTTCTAATGAAAATTATGATATATTACTTTGTGATACTGCAGGTAGACTTCAAAATAAGGTTAACCTAATGAATGAGCTTGCTAAAATGAAAAGAGTTCTTCAAGCTTTTATGCCTGATGCACCTCATGAAACACTTTTAGTAATTGACGCTACTACAGGTCAAAATGGAATGAGCCAGGCTAAGGCATTTAAGGAGGCTACTGATGTATCTGGCATCGTTCTTACCAAGCTTGATGGTACTTCGAAGGGTGGTATTGTTCTTGCTATAAGACATGAAATGGGAATACCTATTAAGTATATTGGTTTAGGTGAAAAGGTAGATGATTTAGAGGTATTTGATATCGAAAATTATTTATATGGTTTATTTGCAGATTTCTTTGAGGATTAATTATGGAAAATAAAAGAGAAGAATTAATAGAGCTTTATGACCTATATTATAGTTTATTAACAGAAAAGCAACGAGCTTATTTTGAGGATTATTATTTTATGGATCTTTCAATTACTGAAATTGCAGAAAACTATGATATATCTCGTAATGCTGTTCATGATCAAATTAAAAGGGTAACCTCAATTTTATACGATTATGATGAAAAATTACAGCTTAATGAAAAAATTAAGAAAATTGATAAATTAGAAATAGATGAAAATATTAAAGTAGAAATACTTAATATTATTAAGGAGTAGATTATTATGGCATTTGATAGCTTAAGCTCACGTTTACAAATGGGCTTACGTCGATTAACAGGTAAGGGTTTATTAAATGAACAAGATATCGATGAGATGCTAAGAGAGGTAAGATTATCTCTTTTAGAGGCTGACGTTAATTATAAGGTTGTAAAAAAATTCTTAGCTAACGTAAAAGAACAAGCTGTGGGTGAAAAGATTTTACGTGGTTTAAATCCAGGACAACAGGTTGTAAAAATAGTTAGAGAAGAGCTTAAGAATACCTTAGGTAATGAGGCGGTAGAATTAAATATTAAGCAAAGTGGAATGACAGTTATTATGGCTGTCGGCCTACAGGGTGCTGGTAAAACAACAGCCGTTGGAAAGATGGCATTATTTTATAGAAAGAAGCTTAAAAAGAATCCGTTATTAATTGCAGCCGATATTTATCGTCCTGCTGCTATTAACCAGCTAGTAACATTAGGTAAATCAATAGACGTCCCTGTATTTGAAATGGGCTGTAATGTTAAGGCTGAAAAGATAGTATCAGAAGGTCTAAAGTTTGCAAAGGAAAATGGCTACAACTTAGTATTTATAGATACAGCTGGTCGATTAGCTATTAATGAAGAGCTAATGGCTGAGCTTAAGAATGTAAAGAGTATTGCAAATCCAGATGAAATACTATTAACTGTAGATGCAATGAGTGGTCAGGATGCAGTTAATGTTGCAACAGCATTTAATAATGATTTAGGAGTAACAGGATGTATATTAACAAAGCTAGATGGTGATACTCGTGGTGGTGCTGCACTATCAATAAAGGAAATGACTGGTATTCCTATTAAAATTATGTCAACAGGTGAAAAGCTTGATCAAATGGAAATATTCTATCCAGATCGTTTAGCAGATAGAATTTTAGGTATGGGTGATGTGTTATCATTAATTGATACTGTTACTGAAAATATTGATCAGGATGAAATGATGAGCATGGCTGAAAAAATGATGTCTAATTCATTTAATTATAATGACATGCTTAAGCAATTTAAAATGATAAAAAGAATGGGCTCAATGTCTAAGATTCTTGGTTTCTTACCAGGTATGAGCAATATTAAGTCTCAAATGAATAATATTGATGATAGACAGCTAGATAAGATTGAGGCTATCATTTATTCAATGACTGAAAAGGAACGTAAAAACCCTGATTTAATCGAAAAGGATTATAAGCGTAGAGAGCGTATTGCAAAGGGTTCTGGTCGTTCAATTCAAGAGGTTAATAAGCTACGTCAATCATTTCAAGCAATGAAGCAGTCAATGCGTCAAATGAGTAAGATGAATGAATCTGATGCTAAGCGTATGCAAAGCCAAATGAGAACTGGAAATATGCAAGGCTTTGCTCAACCAAAGGTTTCTAAGGGAAAGGGTAAGGGCAAAGGTCAATTTAGATTTTAATCCATGAATACATGGATTTTAATCCTTTAAGGAGGTAAATATGAATTTAGTTGCTACTGCGTACAATCTAACACAACTTAATAAGCTAAATGATTTGGCATCTCATGTATTACTTCCAGTAGGAGGATTAACATCAAGTGATGGTATAGATTTAGACAAGGCAATTGATATATGTAATAGCAATAAAATTATACCTATTCTAAGAATGGATGCAATGCTCCACGAGGATATGCTCCTTGATTTTGAAAAGGTTGTTTTAAAATATAAGGATACTAATTGTTTATATTACATTACAGATTTAGGTGCTGCAAATATTATTATTAAAAATAGTTTAGTATCAAGAGTCATCTTTGATCCACAAACTCTTATTTGTAATTATCTAGATGCAGCAATTTATCAAAACATGGGATTTGAAGCTATTTCTATGAGTCTTGAGATCACAATCAAGGATGTCATTAAAGCTTGTAATATGGCTGATTTAAGGTTGTTTTATCAGGTGTTTGGTCATCGCTTAATGTTCCATTCAAAAAGAAAGCTTGTCAAGCTATATGAAACCAAATGCAATATAGATATCAAGCGTGATAATATGTATTTAATTGAAGAAAAAAGAGAAGATAAATATCCTATTATTGAAACACCTCTTGGAACTTATATCTATAGATCATATCAAATATCTCTAATAAATGAATTAAATAATTTAGATTTGAAATATGCATATTTAGAATCTAGATTTTTAGATTATGATATTTACTTAAAGGTACTATCCTTGTACAAGGAATATATTAATAAAAACACTACCCTAGAGGATGTAAACAATAATCTAGCATCTCTTTGTCTTAATATTGAGGATGGCTTTACCTTTAAGGATAGTGTATATCAAAAGGAGGAGTTTTAATGGCTAAGTTTGAATTATTAGCTCCTGCTGGAGATTTAGAAAAGCTTAAGGTTGCAATAATGTATGGTGCTGATGCCGTGTTTATTGGTGGTGAAAAAATATCACTACGTTCACGTGCATCTAACTTTACGCTTTCTGATATAAAGGAGGCTTGTGAGTTTGCTCATAAGCATAATGCGTTTGTCCATGTTACCTGCAATATTGATATGCATAATATTGATACTGAAGGAATATTAGACTATCTTAAGGCTTTAGAGTCATGTGGTGTTGATGCAATTATTGCCTCAAGCCCTGCAATATTAAAGCTTGTTTTAGAGCATACTAAAATGGAGGCACACGTTTCGACTCAGCAATCAACCCTAAATAGTGAGGCTATTAAGTTGTTTGAGATGATGGGTGTTCATAGAGTCGTGCTAGGTAGAGAGCTTTCACTACCTGAAATTAAAGCTGTTAAGGCTAAGGCTAATGCTGATATCGAGGTGTTTATTCATGGTGGTATGTGTGTGTCATATTCTGGTAGGTGTATGCTATCAAATAATATGACAAATCGTGATGCCAATCGTGGTGGATGTGCTCATTCATGTAGATGGTGCTATGACATTTATGATAGTGAAGGATTAAAAAATCCATCTGGCGATTATTTTGCTATGAGTAGTAAGGATTTATGTGCTATTAAGGCTATCCCTGAATTAATTGATATGGGAATTAATTCATTTAAGATAGAGGGTAGAATGAAATCACTACACTATATAGCAACAGTAGTTAATGCTTATCGTAGAATTATTGATGAATATTTAGAAAATGGTTGTATTAAGGATTATAAGATTTATGAGGATGCTATATCAAAGGCCGAAAATCGTCTTACATCAACAGGCTTTTTATATGGGGATGCTACTATAAATGAACAGCTATATGATTTAAATCTAACATGTCCTACAAAGGAATTTATAGGAATAGTTGATAGCTATGATGAAGAAAACAAGATAGCTTATATTGAACAAAGAAATTATTTCCTACCTAATTCTAAAATCGAAGTATTTACTCCTAAGGGTAGCTTTATATTGCCAATAGAAGAAATTTATGATTTAGATGGTAATGTATTAGATGCGGCCCGTCATCCTAAGCAAAAAATCAAGTTTAAATGTGATGTTAAGCTTAATCCATATGATTTATTACGCTTGATTTAGGTATGAATATGAAAATATATGTGATAAATGGTAAGGAATTTAAGGTTAATGTACTTATTAAAAAAACTAATAAGAATACATACTTTAGATATAAAAATGGAATCATTAACATTACATCT
>JAZNYN010000015.1:0-5566 GCA_045594405.1 Anaeroplasma sp. | reverse complement strand
ATGCCAAGCTTATGCTCAGCAATTTCAGATAGCTTATCACCAAGTGAATTCATATGATCAAAGCCAACATTTGTAATGATAGTAATATCTGGATTAATAAAATTAGTTGCGTCTAGCTTCCCTCCTAGACCACATTCTATTACAGCCATATCAACATTATTATCCTTAAAATACATTAGAGCCATTAGTAGCGTTAGCTCGAAGAATGGTATTGTGTCTTCGAATGTAATTTTATAGTCATCAGAAAATATTTTAAGAATGCTAAGGTAGTTTAATATTTCATGATCCTTTATGTATTCATTATTAATTTGTATTCTTTCATTAAAGCATACAACAAATGGAGATACAAATAAGCCCACCCTTTTACCTGTATTTACCATTATGTTTTTTAGATTACTAGCTGTTGAGCCCTTACCATTTGTACCAGCTATATGAGCTATTTTGTAATCAGGATTACAATTAAGCCTATTAACACATAGCTTGATACGATCTAGGTTTTCTCTTTTTTGAGTTTTCTTTTGAGTAAACAACCAGTTTAATGCTTCATCAATATTTGTAAACATAATTATTTGTTTAGCTTATTTAAAGCCTCACATACCTCATCATATTGTGCTTGATATTCCTTTTGCTTAGCACGTTCAGCATCTAGCTTAGCCTGAGGAGCCTTTGATACGAATGCTTCATTTGATAGCATCTTATTACTTCTTTGTAGCTCTGCTTCTAGCTTAGCCTTCTTTGCTTGTAGGTCGGCAAGTGCTTTTTCAAAATCTACTAAGTCAGCTGTAGGAATATATAATGTAGCCATTGGAAGGATTACCATTACTGAATCATTAAATTCCTTTGCCTCAACAATAATATCAAGCTCCTTGGGATTTGTAAACTTGATTAGGTAAGGCATTGTTGCTTCAATTGTAGTCTTTGTTTGGTTATCCTTAGCTAAAATTGTAATATTAATTGGTTTTGAAGGTGCCTTATTTGCCTTTGCACGTTCATTTCTTACTGATGTAATAATTTCAATTAAATCATTAATTGAGTTTAATGCATTTAGATCAGAGTATTCCTCAACTACCTTTGGCCATGCTGCAATTGTAATTGATTCCTCTTCATGAGGTAATGTTTGATAGATTTCCTCAGTTATGAAAGGAACAAATGGGTGAAGCATCTTTACGATTGCTTGTAAAACATATACTAATACATTTTTAGTCATTTGCATATTTACTTCATCACCAGAAGCTAAATCAACCTTAGATATTTCTACATACCATGATGCAAAATCATCCCAAACAAAGCCATATAATGATCTTGCAGCCTCACCAAATTCATATTTATCCATATTATAATCAAACATTTCGATTACATTATTTAACTTAGTTAAAATCCATTTTGATGCTAAATTAAGCTTTCCTGGTTCAATTTTTGTTGGCTTGAAATCATCACCAAGATTCATCATTACATAACGAGAGATGTTCCAAATTTTATTTAGATAATTCCAAGATGATTCAATCTTAGTTTCATCAAATCTTAGGTCTAGGCCTGGTGCTGAATTTGTAGTTAAGAAATAGCGTAATGAATCACAGCCATATTGATCAATAACATCAAATGGATCTACACCATTGCCTAATGATTTACTCATCTTGCGGCCTTCCTTATCACGAATTAGACCATGAATTAGGATATCCTTAAATGGTGCATGCTTAGTGAATTCTACACCTTGGAAAAGCATTCTTGCAACCCAGAAGAAAATAATATCATAACCAGTTACTAATACTGATGTAGGATAATATCTTTCTAAATCCTCTGTATTATCAGGCCATCCAAGTGTTGAAAATGGCCATAAAGCTGATGAAAACCAAGTATCTAGTACGTCTTCATCCTGAGTCCAACCTTCACCTGGGCATTCGATAGCTACCTTTATCTCATCATCCTTATACCATGCAGGAATTCTATGCCCCCACCAAAGCTGACGAGAAACACACCAATCTTGGATATTTGTTAACCAGTGCTCTAATGTTTGGCTAAAGCGTTCTGGTACGAATCTATATTCTTCATTTTCTAATACTTGCTTAGCAAGTACCTCCATCTTAACAAACCATTGCTTAGATAATCTAGGTTCAACTACTACACCAGTTCTTTCTGAGTGACCAACTGAGTGAATCATTGCTTCCTTCTTAACAAATAATCCAGTTTCTTCTAAATCTTTAATGATGTTTTTGCGACATTCAAAACGATCCTGACCTACATATTTTCCGGCCATTTCATTCATTGTACCATCATCATTCATACATAATGGCATTGGTAAATTGTGACGCTTTCCAACCTCAAAGTCGTTAGGGTCATGAGCTGGAGTTACCTTAACGCAGCCTGTACCAAAATCCATTTCAACATAATCATCAGCAATAACAGGAATCTTTGTTTCTGTTCCAGGAATATAAACCATCTTACCTATTAAATGCTTATATCTTTCATCCTCAGGATGTACCATAATAGCTTGGTCTGCAAACATTGTTTCAGGACGTGTAGTAGCAATTGTTACTCCACCGTTTCCATCAACAAATGGATAAGTGAAATGGTAGAATGCACCTTCAATTTCCTTATATTCTACCTCAATGTTTGATAATGCAGTTTTTGCTTGACAATCCCAATTGATTATTCTTTCACCTTGATATAATAGGCCCTTATTATAAAGAGTAATAAATACATGATTTACTGCCTTATTTAAGCCCTCATCTAATGTAAATCTTTCTCTTGAATAATCTAATGATAATCCTAGTGCTCCCCATTGAGAACGAATAAATTTTGCATATTCATGCTTCCATTCCCAAGCAACCTCTAAGAATTTCTCTCTACCTAAGTCATAACGAGAAATGCCTTGATTTTTAAGCTTCTCATCAACCTTTGCTTGAGTTGCAATACCAGCATGGTCCATACCAGGAAGCCATAAAGCATCATAGCCTTGCATTCTTTTTCTTCTAATAATAATGTCTTGTAATGTTGTATCCCAAGCATGACCTAAATGTAGCTTACCAGTTACATTAGGTGGAGGTATCACTATAGTGAATGGCTCTTTTTCTCTGTCCTTAGCTTCGAAAAAGCCTTTTTCAATCCAATAATCATATTTACCTTGTTCAACTTCCTTAAAGTCGTATTTAGGCTTTAATTCCTTACTCATCTTTTATCATCCTTTCGTATTCTTGTTTTTCTAGTGAATATAAGATGGCATCCTTAATAGAACCATCATAAAGTACCTTGTACTTTGGAAAATATCCGTTTAGCTTAAATCCACATTTTTCAATGACCCGCTTAGAAGATATATTTTCTACATGGTGTCCAACCTCTAATAGTAGGCAATCAGTCTTTGTAAATGCATATCCCATAATTAGCATTAATGCCTCTGTTGCAAATCCATTTCCCCAATAGCTATGATTGATTGAAAAGCCAATGGACTTTGCATATTTCCATTTTCTAATTGTATTTTCATACAATGAAATAGTTCCAATTAGTTTATTGCTTTCCTTAAGCGCTATTGCAAATGATTCCCTAGATAATAGCATACCTGCTAAGACTCGCTGGGCAACAGTTATTGATTCAATTGGCTTCCATCCTGCATTAGGACCTATTAGTGGATGCTTAGAATATTCATAGAAATCATCTAAATCCTTAAGCATAAGGTCCCTAATGACTATATTTTTACCTACAATTCTCATAAAAAAAAGCCCCTAGAATAAAATATTCTAAGGACGCTTTAACCCGTGGTACCACCTTAGTTCTAGTATAACTACTAGCACTCATTTAGTCTGTAACGTAGACATACGAATTACTCTACTATTATTTCAAGTAATTAGCTCCATAGCTACCTTCAATATACTATCATAAATGCTTTCACCAGCCGCATTCTCTCTATAAGGATAAATATATTTACTCCTCTATTTCAACGCTATACAAATATTTTAGTCTTTTAAATTAACAAAGTCAATTATTTTGTGAATTATTTGATAATTTAAGATCTATATGTGCATGTACTGCATAATATTTTATTAATTCAAGAATTAATACATCAAAATCTGTATTAGTATATGTTTCCATATTAGATTTTTCATAGTAATATTCTCTTAATATACTATATATGCCTAGATTGTGTGATGAAGAATGCTCTTTACAATAGCCTCCACCATGTAATGGTACAAATGAGTATATCTCTTTTTTGCCACATTCTAAACACGAATCAAAATTAGGATTTACTCCAAATGCATAAAGCATTTTAGTTAAGAAAATAGATAATACCTTTTTAGGATTTGTAATATATAAAGCATCAATTGTACTAATTAAGAAGCTATATATTTTAGAATGATTAGAATCCTCTGGTATAGCCTGGATAATCTTAAGAATTATTTTGATGGCTTCTATTTTTTCTATTGATGTAATCAAATCAAATCCTGACTTAATTAAATTAAATTCAATTAATCTTGGTAAATTAGCATTTGTGGAAATATAATCAACCTGATTTAGTGTAGTTGTAAATCCAAGCATATTGTTCTTAATTGCTTTAGAACCAGTAGCTAAAACACTCTTTTTTCCAAAGGGAGTGTATAAATATACAATTTTAGATTTTTCCTTATAATCTAAGGATCCAATTACTAATCCTGTATTTTTATTTTCCATAAATATTCCTTATTAAAAATTATCGTTTGAATAGCCTAATGCATTAAGGTCATTAGGACGATCCTTCCAATCCTTCTTTACCTTTACCCATAAATCTAAATGAACCTTACAGCCTAATAGCTTTTTGATGTCATTAATAGATCTGTTTTTTATTGTTTTAATTAAATTACCATCCTTACCGATAATAATTCTTTTTTGTGAATCTCGTTCAACATAAATTGTTGCATAGATGTCCATATATTCAGAATTATCTGGGCATGGCTTAACGTGATCAACTACAACTGCTATGCTATGAGGAACCTCCTCTATTGTAGCATCTAGGATTTTTTCTCTTATTAGCTCGCTTATTAAAAATCTATCACCATGATCAGATACCATATCATCAGGATAAAATTTTGGACCAAATGGTAAAACTGTTTTAATATCTGCTAGCAATCTATCAAGATTTTTATCCTCGAGTACTGAAATAGGATATACACCTGTAAATGGATATAAATCCTTGTAAAGTGCAATAGTTAAATCAATATCATTGAATCTTTTAAGCTGGTCAACCTTGTTTATTACTAAAAACACCGGCACCTTACATTTTTTAAGATTTTCTAAGATGATTTCATCACCCTTTAGTACGCTTTTTAATGGTGTTGTCATAAACAATACGCAATCTACACCCTTTGTAGCATCGTAGGATGCATTAACCATTCTTCTACCTAATTCAGTTGATGTTTTATGAATACCTGGAGTATCAGTGAATGCAACCTGCATTTCTTCAGTTGTCATTATTCCAAGTATTTTATTTCTTGTTGTTTGTGGCTTATCAGACATAATGGCAACCTTTTTACCAACCATTTTATTAAGGAAGGTAGATTTACCAACATTAGGTCTTCCTATTATGGCAACAAAGCCTGAC
>JAZNYN010000014.1:0-6721 GCA_045594405.1 Anaeroplasma sp. | reverse complement strand
AACTTCAGAATGAAATCTGCTGACGTTAATGTGTGGCAAGCAGACGATTTTGTACACGCTTGTCTTGAAGATAACTTTACGCGTTATCCCGAGACAGTAGAGCTGTTCTTAAGTGCAAAAAAGAATAGTATGTTATAATTAAATAAATAATTCTTTTAAAAATGATTAGGGGTGTTTATTTTTATGAAAAAATTAGGATTTGGTATGATGAGATTACCTCTTCTTGACGTTAACGATGGTACTAATATTGACTTCGAACAGGTTAATAAAATGGTTGACCATTATTTAGAAAAGGGATTTATTTATTTTGATACTGCTTATATGTATCATAATTATACTAGTGAATTAGCTGTTAAAAGATGCTTAGTTGAGCGTCATCCAAGAGATGCTTATTTATTAGCAGATAAGCTACCAACAATGTTTTTAAAGGAAGAAGCAGATAATGAAAGAATTTTTAATGAGCAGCTAGCTAAGTGTGGCGTTGAATATTTCGATTATTATTTACTTCATTGCTTAAATGTAGGTAATGTTCAAAACGCTGAAAAGTGTAATTCATTTGAGTTTGCTAAGAGCCTAAAGGAAAATGGAAGAGTAAAAAACATTGGTTTTTCATTCCATGATACTGCAGCTGTTTTAGATGACATATTAACTAAGTATCCATTCTTTGATTTTGTTCAGCTTCAAATTAATTATTTAGATTGGGAAAATCCAGATATTCAATCTAAGCTTTGCTATGAGGTAGCAACAAAGCATGGTAAAAAGATTATAGTTATGGAGCCTGTTAAGGGCGGTAAGCTTGCAAACGTTCCTGTGGAAGCTGCTGAGGTTATGAAGGGCTATAATCCTGATGCTTCAATTGCATCATGGGCTATTAGATATGTTGCTTCATTAGAAAATGTTTTCATGGTATTAAGTGGAATGTCTAGCTTAGAGCAGCTTATGGATAATACCTCATATATGGAAAATTTCTCTCCTGTCACTTTAAAGGAGCATGAAATTATTGCAAAAGCAACTGCTATTATCAATAAGGCTGATTTAATTGCATGTACTTCATGTAAATATTGTGTTGAGGGTTGTCCAATGAACATTTCAATTCCTGAATACTTTACTCTTTATAATTCAGTTAAGGAAAAGGGTAGAATTAAAGAATATGCTCGTGCTAAGGCTGATTTCGATTCTATAACATCTGAATATGGTATTCCATCTTCATGTATTAAATGCCGCCAATGTGAAAATGCTTGTCCACAGCATTTAAAGATTGTTGATTATTTAGCATTGGTTGCTAAAATGTTTGAGGATAAAAAACAATGAAAAAGAAATTCCAAAAATATAAATTCATTTTAAATACATTATTAGTATGTAGAATCATTTGTGGATTTGTAGGATTGTTTCTACTATTAATAGGTATAGGAGCAAATTGGAATTTAACATTTATTCTTGTAGGTGTGGCTTTAATAGCAGGTTTAGTATTACTTATTATTCTTCCTAAAAAGCATATTAAGCTTATTGAAGGATCACTTATGCAAGAGGTATTTATTGAGGTTTTTGTTAATAACAATGATACCTTTACAATTAAGTATGATAACATTACAGATAATGAAACCTCTAATCTTCAATTTGTTGATGAGGTGTTATCAAAGAGTGCCTACATCAAGGGTCGAATTAATGATTCTTTAATTGAGGCAATTACTATTGTAACTAAGGAAAAGCTTAAAAGACAAGTTTCAAGGCTATATGTCATTCATAATGTCGAGCTTGAAAATCTTAAGGATTTTAGATTGAATTCTAGTATTGTTAGATATGCAAAAGAGGTTAAGCTTGATATTGTAAATGGTAAGCTATTAATGCTACTTAAGGGTGGATATAAAAACAGCCTATGTCCAAAGGAATATATGACATATGAGGAATATTTAAGAAGATTCAGTGAGGAATATACACTAATTAATGTGGCATTTTCTTCTGCATCGACAGTAGTTAATAATAACTAAATATATAAAATTAGACTAGTCCTTCTAACGACTAGTCTTTTTAATTTTTATCTTTAATTATTATTGTACTTAATATATAATATAATTGTAGGCGCTAGTTGGATTTACTTCTAAAAGCAAAGGTTATCAATTCAACAATATCGCCTACTTTCTTGTTTATATATATTAGCTTGCTGGAGGTTTGATTATGGATAAGATATTTATTGATTATTTATATACTAAAAACATACTAGTTGGAGAGCAAAATAAATCAAATGATTCGTTTGAGGTTTTGTTTAGCTTAGCTAGATTTTATGGTATTCGTGTTTCAAAGGGGCATGAATATGCAACGTTAGATTTAGTTAAATATTTAGGTACTAAATTATATTCTCCAGCAGCTAATAATTCTTTTTATAAGGGCTTTCCTGAAAGTGTATTAAAGCTTACAAAGGATGAATATTTATTTGATCAGGTTTTTAGCTATTATAAGACATATGGCTTGGGATTATTTGGAAATTCAACTCATTCTATAATGGAGGAAAACTTTATTCGTCTTGCATTTAATGAAAACCTAGAGGAAAGAATAGTTGAAATCATTACTGAGGAAGAGGCTTTTGATAGATTAACAGAAATTGTTATTAATCTATTAAAGAGCTCAAGACCTTTATCAGGTATACAATATGAAATTGTTTTGGCTTATATCAATATTTATAATTATAAGCTAACAGAATGCAATAGTAAGCATACCCTTATTCAGCTTTTATATGATAGAAAAGATTATAGCCTATGCAGCCTATTATCACTTTCAGATGTCATTAAGCTTGTTGATTTTATTAATCGTGATGAATATTGGAACAATAATCTTAAGGACCTACATTTTAAAAATAAGCATAGGAAGTTTTTTGCTAAGGTATTAGATTGTATGTTTGAGGATGGATATATTAATATTAAGGAATGCTTTGAAAAAAAGAAGATATGGGCAGGCTTTCTTCATCATATTCATTATAAGCCTAAAACTGAGCTTGCAGTAGAATTTGTTAATCTTATGCGAGGCAATACAAATGAATCTGCATATTCTGAATTTGAACGTCATATGCTAGATAATGATATTAAGAAGGCTGTAGATTCTATATTAGAAAGCAAGGGTACTACAGTGCTTCTACGCAAGTTGAATTATGTTTTAAGTAGATGTACTAGTGATGAAGATGCTGATTATGTTATTTCTAAATTATCATCTAATAATGCAATTGTAATTATTCAACTACTTCAAACATATTACACATATGAGCCATATAAGAAAAGAACCTTTGTGTTTACTAAAAATAATAAGCTATGTGTTCATAAGGAAACAGAAGAGGAATACAATAAATCTAAGTCAATGATTTCAGAAAAAATAGTTTCAAAGCTAGTAGAAAAGCTTAAACTTAATTTGAATAATCTTCTTTCAAATAAGCTAGGTAGTGTTTATGTTAGTGAGGAAATGAAGAATATTGCATTACCTATTCAGGAAACTGCATCTAATGGTGGCTATGGTTATTTACCAAAGGGTTCAATCATTCATCTTCCTAGTGATAAAAAAATTAGAGCCTTCACATATTGGGAAAAGGTAGATGATATTGATTTAAGTGTAATTGGTATTTGTTACGATGGTAGCCAAATCGAATTTTCATGGCGTACTATGGCTGATAGAAATTCAAAGGCCATCGTTTATTCTGGAGATCAAACCTCTGGCTTTAATGGTGGTTCTGAATTTTTTGATGTCGATGTAAAAAAAATAAAGAAAAAATACAATAAGCTAAGATACCTAGTATTCTGTAATAATGTATATTCATCAGTGCCTTTTTCAAATGTAGTTTGTAGGGCTGGATATATGCTAAGGGATAAGGTTGATAGTGGTGAAATTTATGAGCCAAAGACAGTTAAGTCTTCATTTGTTATTAACGCTGAATCTACGTTTGCTTATTTATATGGCTTAGATTTAGAGAAGAGTGCATTTGTATGGTTAAATTTAAGTAATTCTAGCCATAGCATTGTTGCAGGAGAAAATGATTTAGCTTATCTTCAAAAATATTTTAAAGCAACTGAGGTAATTAATTATTACACATTGATGGAAATGATGGCGACTAATTTAGTTGATGATCCTAATGATGCATCTATTGTTGTTACTGATGCTGAGTATGAGGTGAAGGAAGGACAAGAGCTAATTAGATCCTATGATTTTGAAAAGATATTAAAATATATAAATTAAAAAATGGTTCACAGCTTGTGAACCAATTTTTTTACTTAACCTCGTATGTCCAGCCGAATTCATCAGGTAGCTTACCTGTTTGAATTCCTGTTAATGTATCATATAGCATTTGTGAGATAGGGCCTACCTCTTTAGTTTCAAAGAATACCTCATCCTTGTATGCTAGCTTTCCAATAGGTGAAATAACTGCTGCAGTACCTGTACCAAATGCTTCTGTTAGCTTACCTGTTTTAGCTGCATCAATTAGCTCATCAATTGAAAGCTTGCGCTCCTCTACAGTATAGCCCTTATGCTTAAGAAGGTGAATCATAGAATCACGTGTTACACCTGGTAAAACTGAGCCCTCTAAAGGTGCTGTAACAACCTTGCCATCAATAACGAACATAGCATTCATTGTTCCAACCTCTTCAACATACTTATGCTCAACACCATCAAGCCATAGTACTTGAGAATAGCCTCTTTCCTCTGCCTTCATTTGAGCAAGAATAGAAGAAGCATAGTTTCCACCACATTTTGCAAAGCCTGTACCGCCCTTAACTGCACGAACAAGCTCATCCTCAACATAGATACTAACTGGCTTTAAGCCCTCCTTGTAGTATGTTCCTACTGGAGAAAGTATAACCATAAACTTATAGTGATTAGCAGCGTGAACACCAAGCTTTACCTGGTATGCAAACATAAATGGTCTAATATATAAAGAGGTATTAGGCTTGTTAGGAATCCAATCAGCCTCCTTTTTAACTAAATCGTTAACAGCTTGAATAAAGTCTTGAACTGGAACCTCAGGCATACATAGGCGTTGGTTAGAAGTGATAAAGCGTTTAGCGTTCATATCAGGTCTAAATAATAGTACTCTACCATCTTCAGCTCTGTATGCTTTCATACCCTCGAATGTTTCTTGAGCATAGTGTAAAACTAAGCATGCTGGATCAAATTCAATTGGTCCATATGGAATAATTCGTGGATCAACAAAGCCCTGATTTTCATACCAATCAACCATAAACATATAGTCAGTATAGTATTTACCAAAGCCTAGCTCATCTGGATTTGGTTTAGATTTTAAATTTGGATTTTCAACATATCTGATTTTCATATAAGCTCTCCTTATAATTTTTAAATATATTAAAAATATTATACCTCTATTTATTTTTATTTTAAATATTAAATATATAAAAAATTGAAATTTGTGCTATAATATCGAAGAGGTGTATTTGTATGGAAATCATTTTTTATAATATTGTATCAATAATAGCTTCTGTGTTAGTTGTTATCTATTCTGTAAATTTATTCAAAATTAAAAAATTAGTACTTGGTATATTATCTAATGTATTAGCAGCGTGCTTATTGGCTACTGGTATTTTAGGCTTTATGGTGCCAGAAAATTATGAATTTATAGTAATTATGGTTATGCTTGTTTTAAGCTTAGGTGTTATTTTGATTTATGTTTTAGCCGCCAAAAATAAAAAACAAGAGGCTAATAAGTAAGCTATAAATTATTCTCACTATTAAGAATTTTGTATATGAAAAATCGATATCGCTTGATAGAATCTGGAAATGAACTGACAAGCTTAAAAATGATAGGCTAGATACTAAAAAGATAGTACCTAGTCCTTTTTTATTCATATATTCAATTCCTCCTAATATTTCTAGATAAGGATATAAAAATATGTCCTTTTTGAAAAAAACAGCAATTAGTATATTAAACAATGTAATTGTACCTAATACAGTAAAAAGAGTGCTTATAGATGCTTTGATAGCTTTAAAGAATACTTTAATTCTTTTATCATATATTTTATTTTTATAGCCTGTGGTAGTATCCTTAGCCTTGTTTAATAAATGCATAAGCATAATGCTTAAAATTATGGTTAAGCAATAATAAAATAATAGATTAACTTTATGTATCTTTAGAACATATATACTATAAGATAAAGATAATGATGAAAAAACATAAAGTATAGATTTAGCTTCATCCATATCTATATCACCATTATCATAGGCAAGCTTGATGGCATTAGCATTTGCAGGTGAACCACATATAATACTGATCAAAATAAGATATACGGATTTTGGGTAGTTGATATTAAATAAAAATCTAAATGGCTTATATAAAGCATAACAAAGCTTATCTAACAATCTTTCGTTTGCCATCATCTCTGTGATTACTAGTGAAGGAAACAATACAGGTATAAGAGAATAAAGCCATAATGAAGCCGATTCCATTATGGCAGTTTTAGAAATATTAGGGTCTATAATTAATAAAACGAAAATTACTATAAGTATTATAAGCATATTATCACTAATTAAGTATATGCAAATAAAAAAAGAAAAACACTAGGCTTTAGAAAAAAGTCTAAGCTCAAGTGTTTTTCTACCCTCATAATACCATTTCCACCATACTCATTATAGCATAGTCTATTGATGTTGGCAAGAAAAAATAAAAAAACAGCCTAACATTTTCGTTAGGCTTAATTCTTAAAATGGCGATTCGGAAGGGACTCGAACCCCC
>JAZNYN010000013.1:0-4183 GCA_045594405.1 Anaeroplasma sp. | reverse complement strand
AGATCGTCCGCCTCCTTGCTTTGACGGGAGAACTTTCACTGGAAACGGTTTTTATTGACGGG
Source organism: Anaeroplasma sp. (assembly GCA_045594405.1). Classification (GTDB taxonomy): domain Bacteria; phylum Bacillota_I; class Bacilli_A; order Acholeplasmatales; family Anaeroplasmataceae; genus Anaeroplasma. The sequence goes on along the minus strand of JAZNYN010000013.1, from coordinate 4,121 downwards.
ACAAAACTGGAAGCCTGTGTCTTCCTAATCGTATTTCAAGCTTCAACTACGACTATGAAGCAGATGCTAAGGAATTCTTAGATGATGATGAAGAATTCTTCGTGGATTATGAATATAAGAAAAATAACGTTTCTCCTGAAGGTCAAGAAATTGATGCTGAAGATTCAGCCGAACCAAAAGTTAAACCATTTGATTTATCAGAATTTGAATTTGATGAAAGCTTAATTAATGCTCCTGTTGTTAATCAGCTTCCTCAATATGATTTAGATGCTGATGCTGAATTCCTAGCTTACATGCAAGCTATGGAAGAGCAAGGAACTCCTATTAATTTAGACGACGTAGAATATGAAGAACAAATTGTATATGTAGATGAATTTGGTAACGAGGTTGAAGGTCCATTTGATTATCCAGAGGATGAAGAAGTAATTGAAGAAGAGCTAGTTCATAATCTTGACGATGATGCAGCTCAATTTATCCGTGACTTTGGTACTGTTAATGCAGAAGGTGAACAATCTGTTGAGGCTGCCTTAGAGTTTATTCGTCAATATGAAAAGGCAATGGGTATTACTCATGTTGAGGACTTACAAGTTGAACAAACTGCAAAGTTAGATTCTGATGGTGAAGAAGAAGACGATGATGATTACGATAATGATAACGAGGATTTAGAACCAGAGGATGATGGTACTCCAGTTGAAGAAGAGTTATTATCTGATTCTAACACTCGTGAGAAAAATATTATTATTCCAGAGTTCCAAATTCTAGATGAAAATGGTGCTCCTAAGAAGATTAAGAGAAAATTCTCTAATCGTATGATGTTTGCTCCTCTTGAAGCAAAGGAATATTATAACGAAATTAAGAATTACTTCATGATGTATCGTGCAACTAGCCGTTATTCAGCTAGATGTGAAACATATAGATATAAGGGCCTAATTGCTAAGGTTTCTTTAGCAGGTAAGTCTATTAAGGTTAACTTAGCTTTAAACCCAGCTGATTTAGAGGGTACAAAGTATAAGTTTAAGGATGTTTCTATGAAGAAGCAATATGTTGAGGTTCCTGTAATGATTAAGGTTCGTTCTCAACGTGGATTAAAGCACTTCAAAGAATTAGTAGATTACATGATGGCTGCACGTTTAGTACAACCTAAGGCAAACTTTACACCAGTTGACTATTTACCACAATTAGTACCTAATGGTGAATCAATCTTAGCTACTATCGGCTTATCTACTGATTATCTATACAATAGCATTAATGTAAGAGGTATTCCATCTGATTTACCTGATAACCTAGAGGATTACTTACCAGTTATTCCTGCTGAACCAATTGAAGGTGAACCAGTTGAAGCTGTAGTTTACATTGATACATTATCACTTAACTTTAATGATGGTGATATTATTACATTAGAAACATTAAAGGAATTACATGTTATTGATCGTGGTAATATTCTTCATATTAAGGCACGTGGTACACTAGATCGTAAGATTACTGTTTATGCTGACAAGTTTGATTCTGATGCATTAAAGATGTTAATGTGTACAAACTGTATTGCTGTAAAGGTATCTAGACAATAAATTTAATATCCCTTTCAAACGAAAGGGATATTTTTTTATTTTTTTTATATTTTTTGTATCATTATTAAAAATTATATAATATAATAAATTAAAATTTATTTTAGCTAGGGGGAGCTTATATGAATTATGAAAATTGGATTGAGTATAAAACAAAAAATAATAGCTTGGATTTTTGTATCAAAAATGATGACATTAAGGATTTTTTATATGAACTGAAAAATGTAATCTATCCAGGTGTTTTAGAATGCTCTAGTGATAATGATTATCTTATTAATAAGATAGATTGTGTTAAAAGTATTTTATTTAACCTGTTAGAGCAAATAAAAAAAATATGCTCAACTACCTATGAAACTGATACAGTTGTTAATCAGTTTATATCATCCTTTCCGTTGGTTAATGAGCTATTAGATACTGATATTGATGCTATATATTGTGGAGACCCAGCTTGTGAGAATGAATATGAAATTATTTTATGCTATCCAGGCTTTAAAGCAATATTTACGTATCGCTTTGCACATGTGCTTTACAGTTTAGGTGTTCCTATATTACCACGCTTATTAACAGAGCTTGCACATAGTGAAACGGGTATAGATATTCATCCAGGTGCTAAGATTGATTCACATTTTTTTATTGACCATGGAACTGGTATAGTAATCGGTGAGACTACTGAAATAGGTAAAAATGTAAAGATATATCAAGGCGTTACGTTAGGTGCCTTATCATTAAGAAAGGGTCAAAGCCTTAAAGGAGTGAAAAGGCATCCTACTATCGGTGATAATGTAACTATCTACTCTGGTGCTTCTATTTTTGGTGGAGATACTGTGATTGGTCATGATTCTACTATAGGTAGTAGTGCCTTTATTACAGAATCTATTGAGCCTAATTCTTTATATACTATTAATGGTATAAAAACAAAAGTAAATAAATAAACTAAAATATATTGCATATTTGGAAAAAAAGAATATAATTATGCTGTTAAATAATAATTTACCTTTTATAGGTAATTTTATTATTGATTATGCTTATTATAAAGTATAGTCTTATACAAAGAAATTTTGGGGAAAGGAAAAATATGAGAAGGAACCCCTATTTTAGTAGTAAAAATAGTCCTTCAATTCGGTAAACTGCGTTGAAAAAACCAATTATCGAACTTCACCACATAAATAAGTATTATGGTGAAAATAAAGTAGTTGACGATTTATGTCTAGATATTTATGAAAATGAGTTTGTAACTTTATTAGGTCCATCTGGATGCGGTAAGACAACCACTCTTAGAATGATTGCTGGATTTGAATATCCAAATAGTGGTGAAATAATTATTAATGAAAAAATTATCAATAATCTACCAGCATTTGCTAGACCTGTAAATACTGTATTTCAAAGATATGCCTTATTTCCACATTTAAATGTATTTGATAATGTTGCATTTGGTATTAAGCATGCTGGATTTAAAAATATTATTAAATTCTATGGTGGTATGGATAAAATAAAGGAAGAAATAATCAATGATAAAAAGGCTTTAGGCTTGCCAAATGAAAAAGTAAATAAGGTTAATTATTTTGAAATTAGAAGAAAGCTTAAGGAACATATTGCGAAATCTGTTTCTGATGCATTAAGAATGGTTAATCTTACAGGCTTTGAAGCAAGAAAGATAGATAAGATGTCTGGTGGTCAAATGCAACGTGTTGCTTTAGCACGTGCTATTATCTTAAAGCCAAAAATCTTATTGTTAGATGAGCCTTTATCTGCTTTAGATTTAAAGCTACGTCAAAACATGCATTATGAGCTTAAGGAAATGCAACGTAATTTAGGTATTACATTTATATTTGTTACTCATGATCAAGAGGAAGCTATGACAATGAGTGATAGAATTATTGTTATGAAGGATGGCATAATCCAACAGCAAGGTACTCCTAAGGAAATATATAATGAGCCTATAAATAGATATGTTGCATCATTTATAGGTGAATCAAATATAATAAGTGGTACATATATATCTAAAAATAAGGTTAATTTTTTAGGTGTTGATTTTGATGTTTTAGGTTATGAATTTGATGATAATGAACCTGTAGATGTAGTTATTAGACCTGAGGATTGGGATGTTGTACCATTAGAAAAGGCTAAGGTTGTTGCCGATGTAACATCATCTATTTTTAAGGGTGTTCATTACGAGTTATGTGTAGATATTAATGGAGTTGAATACGTTATTCATACATATGAGGATGTGAAGACTGGTCAAAAGGTTGGTCTTTCTATTGATCCATATGAAATTTGCTTGATGAAGGTAGATGGCTCATGCAAAAAAATAGTGCCAATACTTTAGTAAACCCTGAACGTGCACCGCATCGCTTAGATAGGCTTGCTACACCTTATCTATATTGGCTATATATCTTAGCTTGCCTGCCTGTTATAATCATGTTCCTTTTAATGTTTGTTGAAACAGAAGGAATCAGATTTGATGGCATGGAATTTACATTTAGCAACTTTGATATATTAGTTCAAAAATCTACATTAATAGCATTTTTCAACTCATTAAAATATTCAATTATTACA
>JAZNYN010000012.1:0-3852 GCA_045594405.1 Anaeroplasma sp. | reverse complement strand
AGATACAATTTCTTTAAATTCTGCAGCTCTTTGAAGATATGCGGAATGATCATTTTGAAACTTCTTTTCGATTTCAGAAGCTCCACATGATGTAAATGCAAAGGTAAATAATAATATAAATAATAATCTTAATTTTTTCATTATTATAGCTCCATATCTAATTCATTATTCTAAATTTAATTTTCTATTCATTATACGAATATTTACAAAATAAAATAGCACTGCAAGACCGATTTCAAATACAATGATAATCCATAAGAACAAATGCATATAGCCAAATGGATTAGCTTGTATTGTTTCCAATAATTTATCAAGATTGCCAAAGGCTAGTGAAAAGGAGAATGTTGATGAAAATATTGTACTCAAAAATTGACCAACTAGTGAATAACCATAGTAAACACCAATAGCCAACAATATTCTGTTCTTCTTAGCCAACTGACCAATGCTTATGCAGCTATAGTATTGCAATGGTGCTGTAAAAATTGCTACAGCATATAACAAAATTAATTCCACAATCAGTAACGCAAAATGCCCAGAAGGAATTGCAAAGCTAATTTCAAATGCTAATTGTTCTAAAGCATCATATACTGGTTCATAACCGGCTGTTGCAATCAATGCTGATATTAATATTGTTAAGAAGCTACCAACCTCACAAACAACAAATGCAATTACCTTAGCCCATAAATGCTGATGATTATTAACTGGTAATGTAAATGTTAAATATCCTTCAGCAGAATACATATTCTTATAAAATCTAACTACACCAAGAATTGATGTTGCTAAAAGTGCTGCAAATGATGAAAATATAAATAATAAAATAGCACCCGATAGCATTGGTACAAACCAAATGACATCTAAATCATCAAATAATAATGTAAATCTAAATGATATTCCAGAAAACAATACAATAGGAAGAATAAAGACTAATGTACGAAGATAATAAATAAATTCATGCTTTAAAAGTTTCTTTACCATCTGAATACCTCCCTAAATAATTGATCAACACTCATACCATTTTCTTCTCTTATTTCATCTACAGTCTTATGTAAAGACACTATACCATTATTGATAAAGATGGCTTCATCTAATATTGTTTCAATATCCGAAATTAGATGTGTTGAAATGATAACCGAAGCATCAGGATTATAATTATTGATAATTGTTGAAATGATATAATCTCTAGTCGCAGGGTCAACTGCGGCAATAGGCTCATCTAATACATATAATCGTGCATTTCGACACATTACTAAGATAAGGCATACCTTTTCCTTGTTACCCTTTGATAAGGTCTTTAGCTTTACTTTTTTTCTTACACCTAGCTGTTCTAGCATTGTGAAGGCTAGATCCTTTCTAAAATCCTCATAAAACTCACTGAAGAAATTAACAATTTGCTCAGCAGTCATCCATGAACTTAAAAAATTATTATCTGGTAAATAAGAAACAATTTTCTTTGTTTCTACACCAGGCTTCTTACCATCGATAAATATTTCACCTTCAGTAGGCGTTAATAGACCATTAAGTAGCTTAATAAATGTTGTCTTACCTGAGCCATTTGGTCCTAATAAGCCTATTATCTTTCCGCTTTCTATAGAAAGATTAACATTGCTTAAGGCAACAACATCACGAAACTCCTTAGTTAGATTGACACACTTTAATAATTCACTCATTTTCATCCCCCACTTTCTTTAAATAAGCAATTACCTCATCCTTGTTGTATCCTAAATTTGCCATATCCTTTAGATAATCAATACTCTTTTTTAATACTATCTTAGATACAATTTCTTTAGTTTTTTCTACTTCCTCTGCCACATACCAACCAGAACCTCTAACCGAATAAATGATACCTTGAGTTTCCAATATGTCAAAGGATTTTTGAATTGTATTTGGGTTTACACCAAGCTCTAAAGCTAGCTCTCTTACCGAACACAGCTTTTCCTTAGGTTTTAGTGTACCATTTACTATGGCAACACAAATCTGCTCACAAACCTGAGGACATATAGGAATTGATTTATTAATATTCCAGTTCATATATTCACCCCCATAATATCGTTGTGTAACTGTACTACTATGATAATACAATTATTGAGTATAGTCAATATAAAAATAAAGACAGGTGGTATCACCTGTCAATTATAATATTATTCCTTTTCTAAAGCTAAGGTTCTAGTTGTTAAATCACAAACCTCAGTTGGACCATAATATTGGATAGCACCTGGATAAGTATATGCAGTTTCAACTGCCCATATTTCTCTATGTGCTTCAAAATACTTAAATGGCTTGCCCTCTAGCTCAACTAAAGCCTTTCTAATAACTGGCTTATCCTCTCCATGACGACGTTCGATATTCATCATCTTAGTAATTGGCATACCACCAGCTACCCATTCCTCTGCTGGTTTTGAAAGGTTAGAAACCTTTGATAAATATCCAGTATAGCCATATTGAATTAGCATAAATGCATTATAGCCTAATGAATAGCAATAGTCTGCATCAAAGTTAGAAGGGAATGCACATCTACCTTCATAACCAAAGAAATGATGTAGAGCACTGAATTTACCCTTATATGTTCCATTAGCCTTTCTTTGTGCTAATACGTCCTTAACTAATGCTGAGAATAGCTTCTCTGATTCAATTAAAGACACCTGAACATTACCATGTGGATCTCTTTCTAAGAATAATTGTTGTTGAATGCTTTCTGGTAGGATTGCAAATACAGACATAGATCCCTTAGATAAACCCTTTTCAATAAATGCATACTTTTCCTTCCAATTAGGAAGTGCATTAAATGCTTCTGCCTTGCTACCAGCAAGTAATTCATTGATTTCATGAATTAATGATGAGAATTCAGGAACAAATTCTACAACACCCTCAGGGATAATTGCAACACCGAAGTTCATACCCTTAGCTGCTCTAGCCTCTACAGAATCTGCGATATAGTTAGCAATTTGAGATAGGCTCATCTTCTTAGCTGCAACCTCTTCAGAAACTAAGCAAATGTTAGGTTGAGTTTGTAATGCACACTCTAATGCAACGTGAGATGCAGAACGACCCATAACCTTAATGAAATGCCAATACTTCTTTGCAGAGTTAGCATCTCTTTGGATATTACCAATTAGCTCACTATAAGTCTTAGTAGCTGTATCAAAGCCAAATGAGCATTCAATGTCATCATTCTTTAGGTCACCATCAATTGTCTTAGGACAACCAATTACCTGTACACCTGTATTTTGAGCTGCAAAATATTCAGCTAATACAGCTGCGTTTGTATTTGAGTCATCACCACCAATAATAACGATAGCTGTTACTCCATGCTTCTTACATACCTCAGCAGCAACCTCAAATTGTGCTACAGTTTCAAGCTTAGTTCTACCAGAGCCGATGATATCAAAGCCACCAGTGTTTCTGAATTGGTCGATATATTCATCAGTAATTTCAATATAGTTATCCTCGATTAAGCCTGCAGGACCATTCTTAAAGCCTAATAATACATTTTCTTTATTAGTTTGCTTTAGTGCATCATATAAACCGGCAACAACGTTATGTCCACCAGGTGCTTGACCACCAGATAGAATAACACCAACAACCTGCTTCTTAGCAGCTGAAGTGTTTTCGCCCTTTTGGAAGATTATTTCCTTCTTACCATATGTATTAGGGAATAATGCTGCGATTTTTTCTTGATCAGCAACGCTCTTTGTGTTTTCGCCTTCCATAACACTAATTTCAGAAATACCATTTCTTAACATTCCAGGAAGCTTTGGAACGTAGTTGTATCTTGCTTTTTGAAGTGGTGATAATTTCATATTTTTTCTCCTCACAAATTAAATTTTAATAGCTAATTATTAAGTCGGAGGCCAA
>JAZNYN010000011.1:0-18966 GCA_045594405.1 Anaeroplasma sp. | reverse complement strand
AAATCAATTTCCTTTAGATTCTTAATATCTGTAATTGATGGCACATAGCTTCTATCTGACTGTTCAGCAGCCTCCTTAGCTATTTTTCTAAAGCGTTCAAGCTTACTATCCTTTTTCTTAGGATCTAGCTTAAATACGCTTCTTTTCATTAATGTTGGTACTACCTCAGCTACACCAAGCTCAGTACCATGCTTAATTACATCCTCAATTTTATCTCCCTTAGGATAGCCCTGGAATATTGAAATAAAAAACGGCAATTCAGGATTGCCGTCTCTTTTTTCTAAAATTTCAAAGGCTACTTCCTTATTTCCTATAACAGTTAGCTCGGCCACATAAGCACTTGTTCCATCTGAAACAATAATCTTATCTCCTACTCTACCTCGCATAACATTTTTTATATGAAATACATCATCAGACGTAATAAGCTTATTTTCTAATTCATTTGATGATATGAAGTACTTTTGCATATTTTATTCTGCCTTATAATTTTTATACTTAATATTTGCAAGAACCATTAATGGTGTTGCAACAGCAACAGCACCAAATAATGTCATACATGTATATAGACAATTTAATAATTGAGAAACTAAAACCTCCATAGTAATAGTTGCATTCTTTAATCCTTCAATTAATACATAAGTGAAAATGATAAATGTTACAGCAATTAATCCCCAATAGAAAATATTAGCAAGCTTAATGAATAAATCAGGTAAGCTGTTTAGATTATGCTTAGCTGCATGACAAACATGAAGATATGTCTCTTCATCCATTTCCTCTAATGCTACTACATCATATGCATAAGGCTTTAAATCCTTACGTTCATCTACATCACCCTTATTGTCCTCTACAAGCTCAGCAATATAATATAATGCATAAGTTTCAGTATTACGATATAAATCGTATACACCCTTATATCTCTTAACATTTAGCTTTTCTAAAACTGAGAAATCAACTGAAGATTCTTCATATTGTGTAAAGCAACCATACTTAATTAGGTTAATTGCCTTTTCATAATCCTTACGATTTCTTTCAGCAAGTAAAAGCTTTTCATATTCCTTTACCTGAGGTTCTGTAGAATAAACTATAATATCTTTTTCAGGCTCTTGTAAAACTTCTACATTGTTCTTTTCCATACTATTCCTCCACGAATAAAAATACCTATTGATATTATAACAACTTTTAAAATAAAATACAACAAAAAAGGATGCATATGCATCCTATTATTTAAATAAAGCTTTAAACTTTTCCCAAGGTGATTTTTTAGCTTCCTTTTGAAGCTCACCTAGCTTTTCGAATAAAGTTATTTCTTCCTTTGATAGCTGAGTAGGTGTTTCAACTGTAACAATAACATATTGATCACCACGTGTCATTCCGCCCTTAGGATTCTTTGTACCTCTTCCTCTAATACGGAATTTAGTACCAGTTTGAGTACCTGCAGGAATCTTAAGGCTAACATTACCATCAATTGTTGGAATTTCAATTGAATCTCCAATCGCAGCTTGAGTAAAGCTAATAGGAATATTTAGGATAATATCCTGACCATCACGCTTAAATTGGCTATGCTCACCACAAGTAAATTGAATATATAAATCTCCTGCTGGACCGCCATTAAAGCCAGAACCACCATAGCCCTCCATACGTAATGTCATGCCAGTATCAATACCTGCTGGAATTGTAACCTCAACATCCTTAGTACGTCTTGCTCTACCGATACCACCACAATGCTCACACTTTTTAGTAACTACCTTACCCTTACCATTACAATCAGGACATGTAGTTTGAACTGTTGATGTACCAAAAATAGTTTGTTGACGCATATATACACGTCCTTGACCATTACACTTAGGACAAGTCTTTATATCATTTCTAGATTGAGCACCTGTACCACCACAGTAGATACATTCCTCATCTACTGATAATCTAACCTTCTTCTTGCAACCAAATACAGCCTCTTCAAAGCTGATTGTCATATTCTTAGTAACATCAGCACCTTGACGTGGACCATTTGAATTAGCACGAGAGCCGCCGCCACCAAAGAATGAATTAATGATGTCCTCAAAGCCACCAAAGCCACCAGCTCCACTAAAGCCACTAAAGCCACCACCACCAAAGCCTTGAGTAGGATCATCATGACCAAATTGATCATATCGAGCCTTCTTTTGCTCATCTGATAATGTATCGTATGCCTCATTTATTTCTTTAAATTTTTCTTCAGCCCCTGCTTCCTTATTAATATCTGGATGATATTTTTTAGCAAGATTACGATAGGCTTTTTTGATATCGTCTTGAGAAGCGCCCTTTTGAAGGCCTAATACCTCATAATAATCTCTTTTTGCCATATATACCTCACATAATGAGGAAGGGCCCACAGAGCCCTTCACATAGTTATATTAATTATTGAACATCTGAGAAATCAGCATCTACTGAATCATTATTAGATGCATCTGATTGAGCTTGTTGTTGCTCTTGAGCTTGTTGATATGCCTTAACAGCGATATCTTGAGCTACCTTTTCTAAAGCTTCCTTCTTAGCTCTAATATCAGCAATATTCTTTCCTTCTAATGCCTTTTCTAAATCAGCACATAGGTCTTCAGCTTGCTTAGCTTCATTAGGATCAACATTTTGTAATTCCTTTAAAGCCTTTCTAGTTTGGAAGATTAATTGGTTAGATTCATTTAATAAATCAGCTTCTTCCTTACGAGCCTTATCTGCTTCAGCATTTTCTTCAGCTTCCTTAACCATTCTTTCGATTTCAGCATCTGATAATCCTGAACCACCTTGAATAGTAATCTTTTGCTCCTTACCAGTACCTAGGTTCTTAGCAGAAACATTAACGATACCATTTGCATCGATATCGAACTTAACCTCGATTTGAGGTACACCTCTTGGTGCAGCAGGAATATCACCTAATTGGAATCTACCTAAAGTCTTATTATCTGCAGCCATTGGTCTTTCACCTTGTAATACATGGATATCAACAGCTGGTTGGTTATCTGCAGCAGTTGAGAATACTTGGCTCTTTGAGCATGGAATAGTTGTATTTCTTTCAATTAGCTTAGTAAATACACCACCTAAAGTTTCAATACCTAAAGAAAGTGGAGTAACGTCTAATAATAATACATCCTTAACATCACCAGTTAATACACCACCTTGAATAGCAGCACCCATAGCTACTACTTCATCTGGGTTAACACTCTTATTAGGCTCTTTACCTAATTCACGCTTAACTAATTCTTGAACAGCAGGAATTCTTGTAGAACCACCTACTAATAAAATTTGATCTAAATCCTTTGGTGTAAGCTTTGCATCCTTTAATGCACGACGAACTGGACCTAAGCATCTATCAACTAAATGATGAGTTAATTCTTCAAACTTAGCTCTAGTTAAAGTACGGTTTAAGTGTAGAGGACCTGTGACAGGGCTCATAGAAATGAATGGTAAAGAAATTTCAACAGATGTAATACCTGATAAATCCTTCTTAGCCTTTTCAGCAGCATCCTTTAAACGTTGAACTGCCATCTTATCTAATGATAAGTCGATACCAGCTTCCTTCTTGAATTCAGCTACTAACCAATCGATGATAGCCTTATCAAAATCGTCACCACCTAATACATTATCACCGGCAGTTGATAATACCTCAAATGTACCATCAGCTAATGATAAGATAGAAACGTCGAATGTACCACCACCAAGGTCAAATACTAATACTGTTTGTTCCTTATCAGTCTTATCAATACCATATGCTAATGCAGCTGCAGTTGGTTCATTAATAATACGTAAAACCTCTAAACCAGCAATCTTACCAGCATCCTTAGTAGCTTGACGTTGAGCATCATTAAAATATGCAGGAACTGTAATTACAGCCTTATCAATCTTTTCACCTAAATATGCTTCAGCAGTTGCCTTTAGGTTTTGTAAAACCATTGCTGAAATTTCTTGTGGAGTATACTTCTTACCATTAATATCTACACGGTAGCTATTATCGCCCATATGACGCTTAATTGAAGCTACTGTATTAGGGTTTGTGATTGCTTGACGCTTTGCAACGTCACCAACTTGAATTTCTTCACCCTTAAATGCAACTACTGATGGAGTAGTTCTAACACCTTCTGCATTTGGAATTACCTTAGCTTCGCCAGCCTCCATTACAGAAACACATGAATTTGTAGTACCTAAATCAATACCAATTACCTTATTTGACATTATTATTCTTCCTCTTTCTTTTCATTATTTTCTTTTTTATTAACAACGACCATCGCAGGTCTTAATATTCTATCCTTATACATATATCCTGGCTGCATCACTCTAATGATTTGATTATTTTCCATATCATCATGTGATTCAGTACTCATAGCCTCCATTAGCTTAGGATCAAATTCAGTTCCAACCTCAATTGGAGCTAAGCCCTCTGCCTTAAGGATATCTATTAATTGGTTAGCAATCATTTTAAAACCAATTTGATAATTTGCAACCTCTGGATTTGCTGCTGGCATATTAACGATTTGCATTAGCATATCAATTGGTTGAATTAATTCTCCAACAACCTTTTGAGATGCATATTTTCTATCCTTAATAGCCTCATCCTTAATTCTACGCTTTGTATTTTCCATTTCAGCATAAACCTTAAGGTACTCATTTTTAAGCTCAGCCTTTTCAGCCTCTAGCTTTGCAATTTGCTCTTTATATTTATTCTTTTTTTCTTTCTTTGTTTCTTCAGCTGTAGCTTCTTCCTTTGCTACTTCCTCTTCTTGAACAACTTCTTCTTTAATATTCTCTGCCAAAGTATTTCACCTACCTATTATATAGTTTTGTCATGCTCTTTGCCACATATTCTAAAAGTGGAATAACACCACGATAATTCATTCTTGTAGGACCTACTGTGATTATCGTACCATATTCATTATCTCCAATATAGTAAGGAATAGATACTATTGAGCAGTTTTCTAAGCCCTCACTTGTATTTTCGTTTCCAATATGAACCTTTAATCCGCCATGTCCTAATGATTGGAAGCTTTTCATAGCTTCATTATCAATGGCACTTAAAATTTTTTGCATTACCTTATGATCTTGGAATTCAGGCTGATTAAATAGCTTTGATAAGCCTGAATAGTAAGATTCTGTATTTAGGAATCTAGCAAAACTCTTGATTAGATAATTCAGTATATCATCTCTGAAGTCAACTAATTGTCTAATTCTAGGCTTTGAAGCTTCTTTTGATAATACATCTCTAATTTCATAGATAGATCTATCATACATAGCATTATCAAACATTTCAATAATACGTAGTAAATCCTCTTGCTTATAGCCCTTTGGAATTACAATCTTTTGAGATTGAACTGCACCTGAATTTGTAACTATTAATAGCACAGCCTCATTTTCAGAAATAGGCACAATCTCAAGCTTCATTACCTTTGCAAAATCATTTGATGAACCAAGTAAAGCTACATAATAGCCTGTAAGCTCACTAATGAAATCTGATATCCTTTGTAACGCATCTTCCTTAGATAAATTTTCATCATCAAATATTTCATCAACATATTGATAAAACTTAGCAACCTCGTCATCACGAATAATTAGATTGTCAACATAATAACGATAGCCTTGCTCTGAAGGTATTCTACCAGATGAGGTATGAGTTTTTTCTAGATACCCATCCTCCTCTAAATATTGCATATCATATCTAATAGTCGCAGATGAAAAATCAAGGTAAGGCTTAGCCGTCAATGATTTAGAACCAACTGGCTCATTTGATATAACATATTCTTCAACGATAGCCTTTAATATAAGCTTCTGACGATCTGATAACACAAAATCACCTCTTTTGCACTCTTAACATCTAAGTGCAATTATATTATATGCTATTACTTTGGCACTGTCAATCTAAAAGTGCTAAAATTAACAACTTTTTTGCATTTGTAAAATAAAAAGGCTGCAAAAACAGCCTTACATTTATTACAATAAATGAATATTTTTTGATTCTAGGAATTTAATGTCAGCTTCCTCCCAAACCGAAGCCTGAACCTCACCAATATGAGCTTTCTTTAAGAAAAACATACATAGGCGTGATTGCCCAATACCACCACCAATTGTATATGGTAGCTTTTTATTTAATATACCTTGGACATAATCATTTTCAATCTTATATTCTTCGTTTTTTGCCTTTAATTGCTTAAGTAGTGATTCCTCATCAACCCTTATACCCATTGATGATATTTCAAATTCAATATCTAGCTCTTCGTAATATAGTAATAAGTCGCCATTTAGCTTCCAATCATCATAGTCTGCAGCTCTTCCATCATGAGGCTTACCGCTTTTTAACTTACCACCAATTCCAATTAAGAACACTGCCTTATGCTCCTTACATATAGCATGCTCTCTTTCCTTAGATGTCATATCTGGATACATTTCCTCTAGCTTTTTCGCAGTAATAAAAAATACATCCTTTGGTAAAACTGGAGTTAAAACAGGAAACTTTTTATATACATCCTTTTCAACATCACATAATACCTTATATATTGTTTTTACAGTTTTCTTTAAATATGAAACACTTCTTAATTCATTTGTAATTATTTTTTCCCAGTCCCATTGATCTACATATGCTGAATGTAGTGTATCTAAATCCTCATCGCGACGAATAGCGTTCATATCTGTATATAATCCAGTTCCCACCTCAAAGCCGTATTTTGCAAGAGCACTTCTTTTCCACTTTGCTAAGCTTTGAACAATTTCAACCTCTTCTTCTACACCATTAATATCAAATGAAACCCTTCTTTCATGACCATTAAGATTATCATTTAGACCTGTAGATGGAAAAACAAACAATGGAGCTGATACACGTGTAAGATTAAGTGCCTTAGCTAATTTTCTTTCAAAGGTATCCTTAACAAACTTGATTGCTATTTCCGTTTCCATTAGGTTAAGCTTAGATATATAATTATCCTTAACAATTAATCTTTTCATTTTATCTCCCCTAAAAACAAAATATATGTGTTTATTATATCACTAATTCGATAAAAATCAACGATTTTAAAATAAAAATAGAGGGTGTTTTAATTACACCCTCACAAAATTTAATTATTGAATAGATTTTTCTAATTCTGCCTTGCGTTCAGCAACCTTAGCCTTTGCAGCAGCAATATCATCAGCATATGTTTCTTCAAATGAAGCTAAAACACCAGTCTTAGTATTGTTGATTGTATTTTCTACATTTGTTAATACTTGAATAAAATCAATTTGTGAAATTTGCTTTTCATAATCCTCTAATGTTTTGATTGCAGAACGAATAGCAGCCTTTGCAGATTCTAATTGAGAATTAAATGTATTCATAATAGATACAATTTGAGCTTCAATTTTTTCGATAGATTCCTTATTAGCATTAATTGTTACTTCAATATCAGCTGAAGAACCACCAGAAGAAAGCTTATATGTTAGCTTTGTATTGCTGTCCTTATATTCTTGGATTTTAGCAAGTAGCTCTAAATAATTAGATTCAGGAGAAACAAATAAATTATATTGTAATTCATCGATAGCATTAACTGCTCCCTTTAGAATGTTAAATGCTACAGAATATAATGCAGATTGTATTGATGATATACCAGCTAGCTTTTCAGCGATTTGCTCCTTGTATTCTAGCTCAAATTGATATTCCTTAAATGAAATGTAATATTCCTGTAAAGCCATACTAATTAACTCTGATTTTTCAATTGTAGCTAATTCTACATATTCCATTAAATCCTTATATTCTAATTCATTTAATTGCTCTTCAGTTAAGCTAGGATCATATTGAAGTGCAATAGACTCGAAATGCTCTCTAGTTTTAGCCTCTAAAGCAACAGCCTTAGCATTTAATTCTTCCTTATCAACAAAAGCATTAATTGTTGCAGTAACGTTGCTCTCTAAAGATGCTTGAACGTCCTCTGTTTCTGATGTTACTGATATAGAAATATCTCTTTGATAAGTAGCATCCTCACCCTCATATAAATATTTACAATCAACCGCAGCGTTTAATACAACCTCGATTGCAGCATCTAATTCTAAGCCTACTAATACCTCTTCAGTAATAAGCATCTTACCATCATCATTTAATCCGTTTGCTGCTGAAACCTTACCATCTACTTCAACAACAAATTCAACGCCAGGATTAATTTCTAATGTTACATAGCTTGCACTACTCTCTTCAGTATTTGAGCATGCAGCTAATCCAATAGCAAAGCATAAGCCTGTTAACCCTAATAATATACCCTTTACCTTTCTCATAAAAATACCTCCTAATTTATATATATGTTATTTTTCTTTTCTTCTTTAATGGTTGTTTTTTCATCATGACCTGGATATACATCATAATTATCAGGATATGTAGATATTATTTTTTTTAGACTTTTCATCATATCAATGCTGCTACCTGTAGGAAAGTCAACTCTACCACAGGAATGTCTAAATAAGGTATCTCCTGATAAAACCTTTGTCCCATATGAATAACACACGCTTCCTCTAGTATGACCAGGAGTGTGTAACACCTTGAAGTCAAATCCAGCAAGATTAATCACGTCACCATCTGATACACATCTAACATCTAGCATTCCTTTTTTAAATGGTGTTTTCATATTAGTCATATTATATAGTGATAAGGAGCTATCATATAAATTTTCCTCATCATTTTTGTGAATATACACCGGACAGTTAAAATGTCTAATACCATCTATATGATCAATATGACCATGTGTTATCAATATTGCCTCTACCTGATACTTTGCTTTAATCTCCAAAGCGGCTCCTTCAAATCCTAAACCAGGATCGACAATAACACATCTATTATCCTTACTGATAATATATGTATTAGTCATAAACATACCCTTAACAACCTTTTCTATCATGCACCTATTATAATAAAAAAAATAATCAAAGTCAATGTTCCGTAACTTTTTTGAAAAACTAATTCGAATTTCGAGTATTATTTACGAATTTTCCTTGTTTGACCGTAACAATTGTTGAAAATGTAGTTGAAACAAGATCTAAAAACAAATTAAAAAAGCTCCTTTAGGAGCTTCTAATACCATTATTACTTCTTTTCCTTATGAGAAGTGTGCTTACGGCAATGTGGACAATACTTCTTAATCTCCATTCTTTCAGGAGTAGTCTTTTTATTCTTGTCTGTATAATAGTTTTCGTTCTTACATTCAGAACAGATTAATTTTACTAAATCACGCATCTTTTTTCCCTCCAGACTTGAGATTGTTTTCCTAATGTATTATAACAAAAGTTGATAATTATTGCAACAAGATTTTGATATTTTTTTTAAATGTGTTATAATTTTTTTTGGTGATATTATGAATATTAGAACTAATACTAAAGCTGTTAAAATCGGTAACCTATATATTGGTGGCCAAAATAAGATTATTATTCAGAGCATGACTAATACAAAAACAAAGGATATAAATGCTACTGTTTTACAAATCAAAGCCCTTGAGGAGGTTGGTTGTGAGATAATCAGAGTAGCCGTTTTTGATATGGATGATGCAAATGCTATTTCTAAAATTAAAGAACAAATCAATATCCCAATTGTTGCTGACATTCACTTTGATCCTAATCTTGCTATTGCTGCTATTAAGGCTGGAGCAGACAAAATTAGGCTTAACCCTGGTAACATTAAGAATAAACAAAAAATATCCGAAATTGTAAGCCTTTGCAAGGAACGCAGTATTCCTATTAGAATTGGAGTTAATTCAGGCTCGCTACCTGATGGAATGGAGCCAACTGCTCAAAATATGATTAAGGCTGCTAAGATGCATATATCTATTCTTGAGGAATTAGAATTCTATAATATAGTATTATCACTAAAGGCTTCCTCTATTGATTTATCATATGAAGCCTACCTGCTAGCCTCTAAGGAATTCAGCTATCCTTTACATGTAGGTATCACTGAGGCTGGAACTACACTTAAGGGTGTTATTAAATCAACTATTGGCCTTACAAAAATACTTAGCTTAGGCATAGGTGATACAATAAGAGTTTCCTTAACAGATGATCCTGTTAATGAGGTTATTGCAGCAAAGGAAATCCTTTTAGGCCTACACCTTAAGGATAACGTACCTACCTTTACATCATGTCCAACCTGTGGAAGATGTCAATACGATATGATTCCAATTGCTAACGAAATAGAAAAATACCTAAACAAAATTAACGCAAATATCCACGTTGCGGTTATGGGCTGTGCTGTAAACGGACCAGGAGAAGCACGTGAGGCTGATTTGGGTGTTGCTGGTGGAAATGGTGAGGCAATATTATTTAAAAAGGGCCAAATCATTAGAAAAATTAAAGAGGCTGATGTTGTATCAGAAATGATTAAAGAAATAGATTTATTAGTAAACAATTAGGACCTAGGTCCTTTTGTTTTTTATGAGGTGTTTATGAAGGTTGCATTAGTAGGCATTAACGCTAAATATATCCATCCTAATCTTGCAATAAGATTACTTAAGAAAAACACAGCATATCCTACTGATATATTAGAATTTACAATTAAGGATGAAATTGATTCTATATATAATAAAATAATAGGATATGATGTGATTGCCTTTTCTTGCTACATATGGAATATTGAAATAATAAAAATGCTAATAAAAAAAATAGAAAATAAAATAATAGTATTAGGCGGGCCAGAGGTGAGCTACAATGCTAAATACTATCTTGATATAGGTGTAAGCTATGTGATTAAAAACGAGGGTGAGGAAGCCTTTGACATGCTGCTTAGTTATTTAGATAATAAATGTAATCTAAATGATATTCCTAACCTTTATCATAAGGACGGCTTTACCTATGATAAATTAGTTGACCTAGATAAAATCAAGATGGCATATGACCTATTAGATGATGTGGAAAATAAAATAGTATATCTAGAAACCTCTAGAGGCTGTCCATATAAATGTGCATATTGTATGGCTAGCCTTGATAATAAGCTAAGATTTTTTAATATAAATGAAATTAAAGAAACTATTCTTGTCTTAAATCAAAAGGGTGCAAGAATCTTTAAATTCTTAGATAGAACCTTTAATGCTAACAAAAAGAATTTTATAGACCTAATTGATTTTATTATTAAAAATCACAAGGAGGATAATTCCTTTCAATTTGAAATCACTGGTGATTTACTTTCAGATGAAATAATTGATTATATAAATACTAATGCACCACGTAATTTGTTTAGATTTGAAATAGGTATTCAATCTACCAATGTCGAGGCTAATCTTGCTGTAGGTAGAATCCAAAATAATGAAAAATTGTTTTCGAATATAAATAGAATTCAAAGCAAAGGAATCATAGACCTTCATCTAGATTTGATTGCAGGCCTACCATACGAGGACTATAATTCCTTTATCAATACCTTTAATGAGGTAGTAGCCTTAAGACCGTTAGAGCTTCAATTAGGCTTCTTAAAGCTATTATGTGGTACACGTCTATATGACGAAAAAGATAGCTATGGATATATCTATCAAAACCATGCTCCTTATGAAATAATCAAAAACAATTATCTAAGTGAGGAGGATATAAAAAACATCCACATTTGTGAGGATGCGTTTGAAAAATACTATAACAATTCAATTTATAGACGATCAATTCAAATTATACTTGATAACATAGATAATCCATTTATGTTTTTTCACAATTTAGGTGTATATAATATCGATAAGGCTACGAAAAGATTAGAGGATAGCTTTAAGGCATTAGATGATTATTTAAAGTATATCAATATCAATAATTATAAAACCATCCATAAATCATTAATTATAGACTATCTTTCTTATTTCAATCTTAAGCCAAAGGCTTGGTGGGATGAAAGACTAGACTCTAAAACAAAAAAACAAAAGCTAAGAAAAATATTTGAAGCTGATATCACACCATACACTCTTGAGGATTTATTTAAATATAGCATGCTAGTGGATTTAGGATATCAATGCATACTAGCGATATATAAGGAAAATGAAAAGAATATAATAATTATAGGGGAGAACTGATCTCCCCTTTTTTTGTTCTAAAATATAAGCTCCATATCATTCCATTTAGCATTTCCATGATTAGATTCTGATACACCTAAATGCTTATATCCTACTGATTTATAAAATTCTACTAGATGATCCTTACAGGTTAATATAATTCCTGATAAGCCTCGCGTTTTACAGTCATCAATTAGGCTTAGCATTAATCTTTTAGCAATACCTCTTCTTCTATAGGCAGCATCAACATCCAATCCAAATAAGGCAAATATTTTTCCATTCGGATTATGATTTTTAACATCATGATAAAGATAATCATATAATGTTGTTTCATTAGTTAAGCATCCATTAATAAAGCCAACAACCTTACCATCTATTTCACACACAATGAAATTTTCCATAAATGTGTTGAATCTTAAGGCAACCATCTCTTTTGATGCAGCCTCAAGCGGTGGAAAGCATTCAGTCTCTAATCCTTGAATTGCTGATAGATCAGATGGTCGAGCCTTTCTTATAATATAGCTATTTAAATATTCCATATAAAGCACCATCCTTTAGTACACCTGCATAATTTATGCAATCTGCTTTTGCCTGCTCTGGTGATGTTAAATACATAACATCAGAGGATTGATTAAAACTATCATAATAAAATAAATATGGATTAATATCGAAATTTGCATAGCTTATTCCATTAAACGAGCAAAGTATACCATCTAGTGTTTCTGTACGATTAAAAACTATAGTTTGATTATCTGTGCCATTACAATCAATATAATAATTGTTGTAGCTTTTAGCCTTTGGCGAATAAATAGGATTACTATCAGATGCATTAGGATACTTAGACTTTTCAAAATAATTTCCTTCTAAAAATACATATGTATTAGAACGTGCATCTATAGTAGATTTACATGAGTAATAATAATTATTATATATATGGATGTTTGAGTTGCGGGCAAGCGGTAGCCTAGATGAGCATCCATCATAGTAATTATGATGGAAGGTAATATCATATTGCATCGCAGTTTCATCACTTCCAACAAGACCTGTTTTTTGTGTATTATTAAAACGACAATAGCTTAATGTAAAACCATGGATAGCATGAACGTCAATAGAACCATCCCCTGCATATTTATCCTTTTCACCAGTCATATCCCAGTTGTTAACACCACGATTAAATGTGCAGTTATGTACCCAATATCCGCAATAACTATAGTCATCACCATTACCGATAAAGGCAACCGCATCCTCAGGATATGCAGTAAAGGTAAGATTTCTAACCTCTACATTATAGCTTTTTCTAAAGGAAATTCCCCATTGGAAAATTTCAGCATCGGTACCTACACCCTCTATTGTAAAGCCATTTACGGTATTACATTCTACCATATTAATATATGAATCATCCTCATATACCTCTTTCCCCTTTATTTCTGGATAGGTATTACCATTATAGATAGTATATGCCGGAGTTGAACGGTTGCTAATAGATACAGTTGAACCAAACTTAGTTGATGTGTGGCTAACATTGTATTTACCAGAAATAGTAATATTACTCTTTAAGCCAACTAAATTTTCTCCATAAGTGTCTTCAAAGCTGTTTGTGTAATAATGCACTAGCTCAGCATCAGTTTGATAATTAGAATCATCAGCAAGCCTTGATGGTGAGTTTTTATAATAAAACTGATTAGTTGTTATAGAACCAATTATTCTAATACAAACAGGATTAGAAAATTTAGAAGCATTTGCTATTATGCTTACAAGACCAACATATCCACGATATGTAACTGAATTTTTAGTTTCATTAGTTACATAAATGATATCAGCATTATCTTTTAGTGAGCCGTCCTCATTGTACGCACCTATTGCGTTTGTATCAGTATCGAAAAACGCATAGCCTGATCTATCATGTGCTGTGACCTTAATATTTTCCTTAACAGTAAGCTCACCATTACTATAAGCTATTTTTACATCATAATATCCTGGCTTTAAGCCTAATATATCAGCTCGAGTAATACCGCCTATATTTCTAATAAGCTCCTTATCAATTTCAGTGTAAACAACATCATCAGAAGGCTTATAGTAAAGCTTAGCTTCTAAATAATTTGCATCAAAAAACATTATTGCAATGCTTTCAGACAAGCCTGCAGTATAGTAAATATTATTTTTTTGTCCAATAGTTGAGGTTACATTTACTGAATAGGTTTTTGTATATTTACCATTTGCAGATATAACCTTCACTCTATATAAAACTACATTACCTAATTCTAATGAAAAGCTTCCTAAGCCCGAAGAGATGCTTGCATATTCATCATTAGCCTCTGCGTTAATAACCACTGTATCAACACCCGCAGGAAGTGTAAATGAATATGAGGTAGTTTGAGGCTTAAAATTTGGAATAGGCTTTCCATTTATCATGAATGCTTTTAAGGTTGCATCATTGTTAAATTCTAAATTTTTCTCCCATTTAGCATATAAAATAGTATCTTCAAAAATGTATGAATCAAAATTAAATTTATTCTTGTATTGAGGGTCTAAATACCAGCCTAAAAGAATATAGCCCTCCTTACTATCATCTGATGGAGCTTCAGGAATTTCATTTGTAGCATAATATTGTATTTCTAATTCCACACCACCACATGAAATGTAGGTTAAAGAATGTATATGATACTCCCATTTAGCATATATAGTTGTATCCTTATCTAGGTAATTTCCAAAGCTAAATTCTAGTGTACACTCCTCATCCTGATACCAACCCACAAAATCGGCGCCAGCCTTAGTAGGAGTAAGTGGTGCTTTTGTTATCTCTGAAAAATAGTATTCTTCATTTTCAATATATTCACCACCATTAGTTTCAAATGAAAGTGTGTATGTTAATATATCCCATTTAGCATATAGTGTGATGTCCTCTGTAATAGGAGTGGAAAAATCAAATTCCTCTTTTAAAACTTCATCGGTATACCAGCCAACAAAGCTATGATATTCTTTTGTTGGTATATCCTCTAATATTAGAGTATTTGAATCAATCACATATTTTTGATCTTCATATTTACCACCATTTAATACAAATGTAACCTTATGATAAATTGTATCTTCAGGAAACAGCTGCTTCCACTTAGCATATAAAGTTATATCCTCATTTACAGGAAGAGTAAAATCATATGGTGTGATAAATTCATCATCAATATACCAGCCTTCAAAAATAGCTCCAGCTTTCTTTAGTTCTACTCCTACTATAAAGGTTTTGCCATCCCTTACTGATATATCATCTAGCGTAGCTTCGCAATTAGTTTCAAAGCTAACAGTATGATAAACCTCTTTATTATCACGACAAGAAAGGAGTGAAAATAATGATGCTATCACAATAAATATAACTGCAATTTTTTTCATTTTCTCACTCCTTTTCTTTATCCTAAAATACCTGAAATTTGATTATCCTTTAATACACCAGCATATTGAATACAATCTAGCTTAGCTTGCTCAGGTGATGTTAGTACTGATGCCTTAGTTATAGAGTTTACTGTATCATAATAGAATAGTTCAGAATTTGTATCAAAGCCTACATAGCTAACACCATTAATAGAACAATTTACATTGCTGATTGTTGCTGTACGGCTTGAAACAGTTTGTGTTTTATTAGAGCCACTACAATTATTAAATACGTTATTATAGCCCTTAATTTGTGGGTAATAATTATTGCTTGAAACAGTTGTAGTTTGTGGAGTATTTGAGTTCTCAAAATAATTACCCTCTAAGAATACATACGCATTAGCTCTAATACTTAATGTAGAATTACAATTTAAGTAATAATTATTATATATATGCATATTTGCTTGACGTCCTAGTGGAAGTCTAGATTCAACACCATTGTAGTAATTATGGTGAAATGTAATATTGTATTGGTAGTTGCTATCAGAACCACCAACTAAGCCTGTTTTCTTTGTATTATCAAATTCACAATAGCTCATCGTAACACCATGACAGAACTTAACATCAGATGCACCATCACCAGCGTATTTATCTCTTTCTCCAGTTATATCCCAATTATTAACACCACGGTTAAATGTGCAATTGTGTAGCCAGAAGCCATAATAATCCATATCACTATTGCTTGAGCCTTGGAAGCTACATGCATCCTCAGGCTGTGAGGTAAATGTAATATTTTTTATCTCTACATTCTTAGATTTATTAAATGTCATTCCCCATTGGAAGAATTCTGCTTTTGTTCCAATACCCTCAATTGTTAAGCCCTTAGTAGACGTAATATCAACCATATTGAAATATGAATCATCATCATAAACCTTCTTACCTGAAATTGATGAATATTCAGAGCGGCTATATGTTGTAGTAGATGAAGATGATCTACTAGATGTTGACATTGAAGCTCCTGTGGCTGTAGATGTATATGTAACATTATACTTGCCTTGAACTGTAACCTTAGAAATTAATCCCACCAAATTATCACCATATTTAGTTTCTAATGTATTAGTATAATATGCTGTTAATTCTGCAGTAGTAGTATAATTTGAGTTATCTGCAAGCCTTGGTGCATCACTCTTTGTATTAAATTGATTTGTCTTGATTGAATCTAAAACTCTAATACAAACAGGAGAACCAATCTTATCTAAATTTTGTAATATCTTAATTAATCCAGTATAGCCACCATAAGAAACTGTATTCTTTGTAGCGTTAGATACATAAATAACTACAGCATTACTCTTTAATGTACCATCGTCATTATAAGCACCAATAGCATTAGCGCTATTATCAAAATGAGCATATCCTGTTCTGTCCTGTGCTGATACCTTAATACCATTTACAGTAAGAACAGTTGAATCACTCTTAACAACCTTAATATCGTATGTTCCAGCCTTTAATCCAGGGATGTCTACACGACCAACACCATCTACGCTTCTTACAAGCTGGCTATCAACCTTAGTATATGTTGCTGTACCATTTAATCTATAATAAGCAGTTGCTTCTGCAGGATTTGAATCAATAAATGTAGCAGCAATTGTTTCATTGATACCTGCATAATATATGAATGTTTCGTTTTCTGAATCTACAGGTGCAGTAACAATAATTGTGTATGACTTAACTGTACCATCCTCTGCCTTTACGCTAACTGTCACGTTAACAATGTTGCCACTTTCAATATCATATGTACCAACACCTGAAGTGATTGTTGCATTTGAATCATTAGCTGTTGCAGCAATAACAAATGATGTAGCACCTGTTGAAAGCATCACATTGTATGCTGTAGTAGTTGGAGTAAAGTTCGCAACTAATGAGCCGTTAACCTTTAGAGAGCTTAATGTTGCATCAGAGCTTAATTTAATATCCACTTCCCATTTTGCATATAAAGTAATATCTGCTGTAAGCTTTGAGCCAAATGAGAATTTATTAGTTAACTCCTCATCTGTGTACCAGCCTACAAACTTATATCCTTCCCTAGAAGGTTCACCTGGAGCATATGTATTTTGCTCAGATGTAAATGTTGCACTTGAAACTGATGTTCCACCATTAGCTTCATATGTAATCTTATATTCGTTAGCATTCCATTTTGCATATAAAGTTATATCACCTGTTAGATTAGATCCAAATGAGAATGCGTTTGTGCATGCTGAATTAGTATACCAGCCAGCAAATGTGTAG
Organism: Anaeroplasma sp.; assembly: GCA_045594405.1. Taxonomy (GTDB): domain Bacteria; phylum Bacillota_I; class Bacilli_A; order Acholeplasmatales; family Anaeroplasmataceae; genus Anaeroplasma. The sequence goes on along the minus strand of JAZNYN010000011.1, from coordinate 1,333 downwards.
CCAGCCTTAGTTGGCTCAGTTGGCTCATATGTAGCTTGTAAGCCAGAAAAGCTTTGAGATGATACAGCTGAACCACCATTTGAATTATAAGTAATAGTATAATTATTTACTTCCCATTTACCATATAGGGTAATACTTGCAGTTAGTTTATTTCCAAACGTATATTTTGTTGCATAGCTTGGTGTAGTATACCAGCCTGCAAAGGCATAACCAGCTCTTGTAGGATCCTCTGGAGCTGATGTTATCTCATTTTCAGTATATGTTTGAACAGTTACATCAGAAACACCATATGCAACATAAGTAATTGTATATTCCTCTAGTGGCTCATTTTCTACCCATAGGGCATATAATGTTATATCACTTGTAATAACTGTAGTAGGATTAAATTCGTTTGTAAAAGCACTATCTGTAAACCAGCCACCGAATGTGTAGCCAGCCTTAACAGGATTTGTATCAAAGCTTAATGCTTGACCGTATGGGACAGTTAGCTCACTAACAAATGAACCGCCGTTAACTACGAAATAAACAGTGCAGCTTTCTTTATTATCCTCACCATTTGACCATTTTGCATATAATGTAAGATTACTTGTTACAGGTTGAGAAAAATCATACGGAATTGTGCATGAAGAATCAACATACCATCCAACAAAATCATAACCTTCCTTTGTAGGCTCAATACTAGGCATAAAGGTTTTACCTTCCTCTACCGTAATACTTGCAAAACCAACCTCAGAATTAGTTACAAAATCAACTGTGTATCTAGTTTTTACTTCTGGAGTCCCCTGTCCAAATTCAAAAGGACCAATCTTGATTGTACAAGATGCTAATACTCCAAAAGTAAATATTAAAGTTAAAAACATTATAATTCTTTTCATAATTCCTCTACCACCTTATCTAGCTTATAATACATTGTATCATAAAATTTATCATTATGCTTAATATCTTTATTAACACTAATCAAATATTTAAAGCTACACTTTTCTAAAACTCTTTTTGAAGCCTCATTTCCTATCACAAAGCCACAAATAATTCTATTATAATTAGTGCAACTAAATATATAATCTATTACTAAACCTAAAGCTTCTGTCATATAACCCTTTTTCCAGTATCTACTGCTAATTGCATAGCCAAGCTCAATTTCTAAAGGATTACCTTTGTTTTTTTGCTCATTAATTATTCCTATAACTCGGTTCTTCTTTATATTTACTATTGCAAAAACAAGCTTATCATCATCAATTAACGCTCTCATATTTAACTCACTTGGCTTTTTCATATATGGAGCAAAATAATACTTTAATACCTTCTTATCATGATAAATACTTTTAAAAATATC
>JAZNYN010000010.1:0-3256 GCA_045594405.1 Anaeroplasma sp. | reverse complement strand
TCTTTTCAATCTTCATGTTTCCAGAGGATTGAGCAATATTAAATACTACACCATTAACTGTAATAGTTTCGGCTGTTTTGAAGTTTTCAGTTAAAACTGTTCCATCATCTGATGTTGTAGCAGTTAATAGGTTAATGGCTGCTTCAGCCTGTGAAGCACCATCAATTGCAGCAACTAATACAATTTCGTTTGACTTATTAGATGTATACTTGTCATCGCCTAATGCAACAACCCTAATAGCATATTCACCAGCCACCTTAACATTTAATGTAAAGCTTGTTGCTGCTTGAGCTTGTTGTGGAGCATCGTTTACATAAACTATATAGCTTTCTGCACCAGAAACTGAAGTCCATGATAATTCAAATGTTGTATCATTAACGACTAACACTGGTGTGCTTAGTGCTTGAGCAATAATTGAATTAATTTCATCACTAAAATCTACTACTATTTCATTTACAGCAGCAACTGTAGTTGCAGCGTTAATGCTTTCTAAAGCTGATGTGTATAGTGCTTGAATATCAGCATTTGCTAAATCATTTTGAACAGAAACATTAGCGTATGCTTCTTCAACAGCTAATACAGCTTGAGCCTTTGCCTTTGAAACTGTGTCAGCTAAAGCTAATTCATCAATTGAATCCTTAGCATTTGAGACTGTATCATTAATTTCTCTAATGCTTTCTAAGCTTTCAAAATCTATAGCATTAACTATAGCTTCAATGCTTGCGATTAAAGCAGCATCCTCAACCTCATCATAGCTTGAAATAATTTCTTCAACATATGCAGCTAATTCTTCTTGTGCTTCTAATCTAAGCTCTTCGATTGTTTTATTTGCCTTAGCAACTATAGCATTATATTCTTCTTGTGCTTCAATAACTATTTCATTTACCCTTGCAATTGTTGCTGCAGATAATATATTTTCTAATACTTCACTCTTAATCTCAGCTAATTCATCCTTAATTGCAGAATAATCTTGAGAGCTTGTAGCCTCATAAGCTTCTACCGCCTCTATTGCTTGACAATAGTCCTCTTCTGTTTCTAAAGAAGCATTTTCCTTTGCTGAAGAAAGTAGAGCACTATCACTTGCAACTGCCGCCATTAATGCATTTGCAACTTCAAACTCTTGTGTATAATTTTCTACAGTTGCATTTTCAATTAATGCTGTTGCATTAGAAAGTGCAGCATTATATTGATCTATAGAAATAGTATAGTTTTCTGAAGGATATCTTTCGATTAAATCCTCTAATACTGTAACCTTATAATCCGTTAATGCTAATGCATCTGTTTGAATAGCATTTAAAGCTAATACAGCTTGTGCGGCCGCCTCATCAACAGCTGCATTATCAGCTGCAGCATTAATGTTTGATAATGCGTTAGAAAGTGCTGCCTCTAATAATTCAGCATTAATTCTATAGCTTTCTTGTGGATATGCAGCTACTATATTTTGATATGCTGTGCTCTTATATTGAGATAAAACAACCTCGCTATCAGATTCAACAGCCTTTAAATTTTGATCTAATGTAGAATAAACTAATTCAACAGCTTCATTTGTTTCTGCTAAAGCTAAGGCATCCTTAGCTGCATTTAATGCTGCCAATAGTGCTTCAGCATTTGTAACATATTGTGTTAAATCATATGCTTCATATAATGCATCTAGCTTAGCTAAGGTTCTTTCCTTATGAGAAGCTAAATCCTCAGGATAATGAACGATTACTAAATTGTCGATTGCTTGAACTCTATAACTAGAATCTGATGAAGAGAATCTAATACCGCATAATGAAGCAATCTCTGAAGTAATACTTACAAACGCTAAACCGTTAATATCCATTTCAAAGCGTCCTGTTGAAGCATCAAATATAAAGTGAACCTTGTATACTGTATCATTTGCAGATGCAATTGAGCTGATTGGTGATGCAACAGATCCGCCATCTAAACGATACTTTATAGAACCACTATCTGTTCTTAGTGCGAACACCTCATTTTTTGTTTTGCTAGCGCTCGTACCATTAAATTGAATAGCCGTCCAGCTATTACCTGTATTACTAAACGCAGTTTCAAAGTAACCCTCAACAATTCCATATGCTAGGCTTTGTCCAAAGTCTACATTTAATTGAGTAGCTGCGTTACTTGTATCAACTAATGTTGCCTTACCATTACCAAAAGCAACGTGATTGTTTGCAACAGAAGCTTCTGTCTTATCAGAATATGATTCATCTAAGCCTAAATTATCCCATGAAGGAGAAGTACCACAATTAGGTAATGTATAAGCTGAATCATAAGAATCAAAGTTATCCTTTATTAATACCTCATCTAGTGAAGATAAGTAATCATATGTAGATATAAATCTAGCATATAATGTTAGGTCTGATGTAACCACCAATGCTTCATCATATTTTGTAGTGTAATCTGAATCGATATACCAGCCATCTAAAATATAACCAGCCTTTAATGGATTTGGCAATACCGCTACAAGTCCATATCCAACCTTAATTGGATTTACTACTGTATCAGTAACAACAAATGTTACATCATATGTTTCTAATTCCCATCCTGCATATAATGTTAGGTCTGATGTAACTGAAGCATCAAAATCATACGGTGTTGTTAATGTTTCATCAATATACCAGCCAGTAAAAGTGTTGTGTTCTTTTTCAAGCTGATTTGGTACTAAAGCTGTATCACCATGATTAACTGTTTGCTTGTCAATATTAACACCATCAATATTAGTTACAAACACAACATCGTAAGCTCTTAATTCCCATTTTGCATAAAGCACTAGGCTAGAAGCTACTACTTCTGTAAAATCATATGCTATAGTTAGGTCCGCATCCTTATACCAGCCCACAAAATCATAGCCAACCTTTGTTGGAGCTGTTGGAGCTGATAAAACCTCATTTAAGCCTAATGTAGCATCATCAATCTCACTACCACCGTTTGTATTAAATTCTACATTAAATGATGTTACATCCCATTTTGCATATAATGTTAGGTCTGATGTGATTGCTTCAGTAGCCCACGCAAACTTATTAGTTAAAGCTAAATCTGTATACCATCCGATAAAAACATAATCTTCTTTTGTTGGGTTTGTCGGTGCAGATGCTTTATTTCCTGAGCCTACCTTAATATCAGCAACTGAAGTTCCTCCATTTGATTGGAACTTAATTGTATATTCTATTAATACCCATTTTGCATATAGTGTTATATCAGATGTGATTTTCGTACTAAAATTAAATTTATTAGTAAGTGACGAATCCGTATA
>JAZNYN010000009.1:0-7107 GCA_045594405.1 Anaeroplasma sp. | reverse complement strand
AGTGGTAAGTTATAGTATAAAATCTAAATCTATGTATCAGGCATATAACATTAATTTGCAGCCTAATAGTATTTCATTTAGAGCTAATAATGCTTTATACAAATGTCATATGATAGGAGAATTTAATGTATATAACCTATTGCCCTTGTTGTTTTTTAAGGATTATTTTAATATAAGCTCTGAAAGCTTTAAAAGGTTTTTAGCTAATCATAAGCCATTAAAGGGAAGAATGGATGTTATTAGATACAATCTTAGTCATATTATAATTGATTATGCCCATACAGAATCAGGTGTTGCTAGTGTAATAGATACTATTAAAAGCTTACCTCATAAGCACATCTATGTTGTTATTGGCTGTGGGGGAAATAGAGAAAAAGAAAAAAGAGAAAAAATAGGTAGAATTCTTTCTGATAATGATGTAAGCATCATATTAACAAGCGATAATCCACGCTTTGAAAATCCTTTAGATATTATAGCTGATATAGTAAAGGGAATTAATATACCATATGTAATAATTGAAAATAGAAGAAAAGCTATTGCTTATGCAATAGATAAGCTTAAGGATGATGATTACTTATTGGTATTAGGTAAAGGAAATGAGGATTATATAGAAATTTATGGAAATAAGTATTTGTATAACGATTATGATGTGATAAATGAATTAGTTTAATAGTAGAATTAAATGGTGATTTTATGAAGCTATTAACGTTAAGCTTGTTTGCGATTTTTTGTTATTCAATATATATAAGATTATTTAAGAAAGCATCACAATATGAAAGAGCCTTAGGCTTAGAATCTCATAAGATTAAAAATGGAACAATTACTATGGGTGGTATTATATTTGTGATACTGCCATTATTTTTTATTGAATATGATATTAAAACAATATGTATTGTAGTAGCAGTGTCCTTATTTGGTTTAATAGGATTTATTGATGATTTGCTAATTATTATCAAAAAAAATAATGATGGGATTAATCCTACAGTAAAGCTATTATTACAAATTATCATTTCATCTATATGCTTTTATCTATACTTATCATCAAATCTAAATACTACTATTAAATTGCTTAGATACACTTTTGATCTTAAATGGGGATATGGAATGTTAATTCTATTTGTGTTAGTGTCATCAGGAAATGCCTTTAATATAACTGATGGGATTGATGGGCTTTGCTCTGGCTTGACGCTTATTATGTCAATTGCTTTGATTTATATAGCATTTCAAAAGCGTGAATATTCGATAGCTTATTTACTTGTTTCCTATGATATAGCTATATTTTGCTTTTGGTGCTTTAATATTCCCAAGGCTAATCTATTTATGGGAGATACAGGCTCATTAGCATTAGGCTCACTTATGGGAATAGCATCAGTTGTTTTAGATGTTGTTTATGAATATATATTTTTAGCAATACCATTTATATTTGAAACATTATCTGTAATAATACAGGTTATATATTTTAAGCTAACTAAAGGAAAAAGAATCTTTAGGATGGCACCATTTCATCATCATCTGGAGGCTTGTGGTCTTAAGGAGCTACAAATTGATATATTATTTTACGTAATTGAAATTATTTTAGTAATAATTGTAATTTTTCTATGGTAATATTCGGCCTCTAGTGGTATAATCAAACTACTTTCGTTAAGAGGTGATATTATGTGGGTGCTAGAAGCATTTTTACTAGCCTGTGCTATGGCAATGGATGCATTTTCTGTTAGTATTACTAATGGTCTAACAGAGCCAAATATGAAAAAAAGAAAGCTTCTTACAATAGCGTTAGTATTTGGTTTGTTTCAGGGTGTAATGCCACTTGTTGGATTTTTAGTTGGTTCAATCTTTCAAAAATGGATAGAAATATTTGTACCTATTATAGGGTTTGGTGTATTATGTTATTTGGGTGTTAATATGATTGTTGGTGCTTGTAAGCACAAGGATGAGGAAAATAAATCTATAGTTGGTGCAAAGGCTTTATTACTTCAAGGCATCGCAACCTCAATAGATGCATTAAGTGTAGGCTTTGTATATATCAACAGTCCAACGCACGAGGCTTTAATTACCTTCTTAATTATTGGTGTTATTACCTTTGCATTATGTAGCCTAGCTGTATGGACTGGTAAGAAATTTGGTGAAAAGTTTTCTAATAAGGCTGAAATTGCTGGTGGTATTATCTTAATATTATTAGCTATCAAGTTCTTAGTAGAGTTTATATTAATCTTTTTTTAGAATGTTACTTTTGTAACATTTTTCTTTTTTTATCAACATAGAATTTATTGGTGATTATATGAAATATTTATTGTTAGGTCATGGTGTTGCAAATAATGGAGCTAAAAGATTACTTGATAAGCTTGGTCGAAATTATGATTATTTAGAAATTGATGAGGTTAAGGATAAATATGACATAATAGTTAAGTCACCAGGTATAAGCTTAATTAACCCTTTTTTCGAAGGCAGAAAAGAGGAAATAATATCTGATATTGAGCTTGGGTATAGGTTGGTTAAGCCATTTATTATTTGTGTAACCGGTTCAAATGGTAAAACAACTGTATCATCAATGATAGCCTATGCATTAAAAAAAAGATGTAAGGCTATATTATGTGGTAATATAGGCTATAGCTTTTGTGATGCATTAGTTGACAATCCTTGTGCTGATATTTTTGTGGTAGAGGCTTCATCCTTTCAGCTTGAAGCAGTATCGACCTTTGATCCTAATATAGCAGTTCTTTTAAACGTTAGCCCATGTCATTTAGACCATCATAAGGACTATAGGAGCTACATAGATGCCAAGCTTAATATTACAAATTTTCAAAGTTTAAATCATCATTTTGTATATCTAGCTGACACTCCATTTTTGAAGAAAATAAATAAAAATAAAATTTGCAAATGTATTTCTTTTTCCCTCACAAACATTAATTCAGATTATATTTATTATGATGACTATATTTATTGCAACTCAACAAAATTGATGAAAATAAAAAAGGAAATCAAACAATTTCCTCATAAAATATATAATTATATGGCTGTATGTGCAGTGCTTAAAATTTTAGGCTTTAATGGCAATAAAATTAATAAAGCACTAAGAGGCTTTAAGGAGGTTAGGTATCGACTAGAAAGAATAGCAGCTAACATTATTAATGATGCTAAAAGCACAAATTGTAGCTCGACACAAGCAGCATTACTTGGCTTTGATAATGTTCTATTAATATGTGGTGGCTATGATAGGGGTATCGATATTACTTTATCTAAGAATGCTTTAGATAAAATAATATCTGTTTATGCATATGGAGCCTCTAGAGATAAAATTAAGGCATTTATGGATATGCATAATATAGAATGCCATACCTATGAAAGATTAAAGCAAGCCTTTGATGATGCATACAATAATCTTTCAACTGAAAGAGTATTGTTGTATTCACCTATGTTCGCATCCTTTGATCAATATGAAGGCTATACACAAAGAGCAGAAGAATTTGAAAGACTAATAAAAAGTGTAGGTAACCACTTGTAATAAAGCTTTAAATATCATATATTTAATAGGGTTATAGAATATTTGAAATAAATGTGATAAAATTAGAAATAAAAGTTGGTGATTTTATGAGTAAGGTAATTTTAGGCTTATCAGGTGGCGTAGACTCATCTGTAGCATTAAAAATATTAAAGGATGAAGGATATGATGTTGAAGCAATGTTTATGCGCAACTGGGATTCTGCAGCTAATAATGATATTTTAGGTAATCCAGATTTAGAAAATGATGTATGTCCTCAGGAATTAGATTATAAGGATGCTGTAGAGGTTGCAAAGGAGCTTGATGTTAAGCTTAATAGAGTTGATTTCATCGGAGAGTACTGGGATACAGTATTTACATATTTTTTAGATGAATATAAAAAGGGTAGAACACCTAATCCTGATATTATGTGTAATAAATATATAAAGTTTAATGCATTTTTAAAGCATGCTTATGATTTGGGAGCAGAATATATAGCAATGGGGCATTATGCTAGAGTTAGACATGATGCTGATAAGAGCTATTTACTTCGTGGTGTTGATTCAAACAAGGATCAAACATACTTCCTATGTATGATTAATCAGGCACAGCTAAGAAAATCATTATTTCCTATAGGTCACCTAACTAAGCCAGAGGTTAGAGCTATAGCTAAAGAGGCTAATTTATTTACTAAGGATAAAAAGGATTCAACTGGTATTTGCTTTATTGGTGAAAGAAACTTTAAGAAATTTTTACAAAATTATCTTCCTGCAAAGCCAGGAAAGATGGTAACCACTGCTGGTAAGGTTATTGGTGATCACGATGGTTTGATGTATTATACAATTGGCCAAAGAAAGGGATTAGGCATTGGTGGGTCTAATGAGTATTCTGGTGAGGCTTGGTTCGTATGTGGTAAGGATTTAGAAAAAAATGAGCTTATCGTAGGTCAAGGTCACGATAGCGAATATTTAATTTCTAATTGGTGCTTAGCAAGTGATGCAAATTGGATTACTGATGTCCCAGAGGCAGGCAGAAAATACACTGCTAAGTTTAGATATAGACAACAAGATAATGAAATAACACTAGAGCATCTAGGTGATGGAAGGATAAAGGTGAATTATCCATGCGGAGTACGTGCCGTTACACCTGGACAAGCAGTGGTTGTATATGATGGTGATGTATGCTTAGGTGGTGCCATCATAGATGAGGTATATTTTAACGAGGAAAGAAGAAAGTATTAGTATGGCAGAGCAAATCACGATTACAGGAGCTATAACAAACTATATATATACAAGTAACGAATCCTTGTATAAGGTTTGTAGAATCGTTACTATAGATGATGACGACCTTGTAATCGTTGGTTCTTTTCCACGCCTTGAGGAAGGCTTAAATTATGAATTTAAGGGTGTAATGACAGATCATCCAAAGTATGGTAATCAATTGGTTGTTTCATCCTATGCAAAGAGCAATTCTTTTACAAAGGAAGGGCTTATAAATTATTTATCCTCTGATAAATTTCCAGGTATTGGTATAAAGCTTGCAGGCTATATTGTCGATGAGCTTGGCACAAAATGTATAGATATGATACTTGATAACCCTGATTGTCTAAACAGGGTTTTTGGTCTTACTACAAAGAAAAAAGAGGTTATAGTTGAATGTCTTAAGGCAAATTATAACGAGGAGCAGGTATTTATTAGGCTTTATGGCTTTGGCTTAACTGATAAAATGATATATAAGCTATATGAAAAATATGGCGATGCAGCTGCAAACAAAATCGAAGAAAATCCATATCAATTAATATATGATATCGAGGGTGTTGGCTTTAAGAAAGCTGATAATCTTGCATTAAATCTAGGATTTAAAATTAATGATTTAGCTCGTATTAGGGCTGCCATTATATATACATTAAATTATGTATGCTATCAGCAAGGCTTTACATTTTTAACAAGAGAGCAGCTTATTAATTCTACAAAAAATCTATTATCTAATAATCCTGATATTACTGATGATGATTATCATTTAGCCTTAGTAGCATTAATGAAGGATAACGAAATTAAATATGAGGATGATAGATTCTATGAAAATTTCTTGTATTATAGCGAGGTTAGCCTATCTAAAAAGGTAAATTCCTTAGCAAATACAAAGGTTGATTCGTATGAAATGAGAAAGCTTCTTTCTAATTTAGAGCTAGTAGAGCGCGATTTAGAAATGACATACACAGATATGCAAAAGGAAGCTATTATTAATTCACTTTCTAATAAGCTATCAATTATTACAGGTGGTCCTGGTACAGGTAAATCGACTATTCTAAATGCAATTATTAGATTATATGCATATATGAATAATTTGGCATTTCCATCAGATGAACTTTCTTATAAGATTACACTGGTTGCCCCTACTGGAAGAGCAGCAAAACGTATGACAGAGGCTACTAATATGAAGGCCCAAACTGTTCATAAGACATTAGGCTATAATTATGATGGTGGCTTTTCATATAACGAAAATTGTTTGCTACCGGTATCACTATTAATAGTAGATGAGGCATCAATGCTAGATGTTAATATTGCTTCTTCATTATTCAAAGCATTACCAAATAGCTGTAGAATTATTTTAGTTGGTGATGCTAATCAGCTACCATCAGTTTCTCCTGGAAATGTTTTATATGATTTAATAAAGTGTAATAAATTCAAAACAACTAGGCTTACTCAAATTATGAGACAAGATGAGGGGTCAAACATTATTAAATTATCAAACATGGTTTTAAATGAGAAAATTGCTTACAATATTTTTTCCAGCAAGAAGGAAGTATTTTTCTATGATTGTGATGCAAATGGTCTAATAGATATGACGTTTAAAATTATTGATAATTATATTTCCTCTGGTGGAGATATTCATAATAAGCTTCAAATATTAGCACCTATGTATGCTGGTATTGCTGGAATTGATTCTTTAAATGATGCAATATCAGAGCGTTATAATAAAGAAGAAGAATGCATAATTCGCGATGGTAGAAGGTTTAAGCTAAAGGATAAGGTTTTACAGCTTAAAAATGATCCAGAGCTTCAAATAATGAATGGTGATATTGGACAAATATTATCAATCACTAAGGTTGATGATAAGGATGCTTTATTAATAGATTTTGATGGTAGGGTTGTAACATATTTTGCTAAGGATTTAGATAATCTAAAGCTTGCTTATGCTATATCTATTCATAAATCACAGGGCTCAGAATTTGATAATGTTATATTACCTATTCTTCCAAGCTACAGCATAATGCTTAAGAAGAAGCTTATTTATACAGCTATTACGCGTGCTAAGAAAAAACTAATTGTTTTAGGTAAGCTTGAAACATTAGAATACTCTATTCATAATCCTGATCCAGTTAGACAAACATCATTATATCAACGAATTGAAAATGTTTTAGCCTCTGATATTAAGATAATTGATAAGGATATACCATTTGACACATTAGGTGAATATGATATGGATGGAATAACTCCATATAGTTTTATGTAGAAAAATGTATAAATATATCTTTTTATGTTTACAATATAAAAGGTGATATAAATGAAGAGCTGCTTATGTAGCATGGCATTAGGTTTAGCTTTAGGATTGTTTTTATGTTC
>JAZNYN010000008.1:0-2634 GCA_045594405.1 Anaeroplasma sp. | reverse complement strand
TACGATGTATTTTGAAATACATCGTATTTTTTTTGCACTATAATATACTAATGTAGATATTTTAAAAATTCTTTAATCATTTTTCAAAAAGTATCTTATTTATGTATCGAATAATGAAAAAAATCACAATTTGTTACTCTTTTTTTAATTTTTTTATGTAAGTATTTCCATAAATTGTTGCAACATACTGATGTATCTTGTATAATCTATTTGTATTTTTTATTATGCGGAGGGAATTAATAATGATGCATTTCTTCACAAAATTATTGCCAATGTCTAGCAATAATATTGATTATGCTGGTGCAGTAATTGGTTTGTTAGCTGGTTTAGGTGCATTATTAATTGGTTTTAAGCTGTTAAGTGATAATATTGAAAAGTTATCTACGAGCGGTTTAAAGAAACTTTTTAATAAGACTAGTAAAAACCGTTGGGTTGGAATAGGTATAGGTGCTGCGGTAACTGCTATAATTCAATCTTCTGGTGCCTCTACTATTATGATTGTTGGTTTTGTTAATGCTGGATTAATGACATTATTCCAAGCAACAGCTATGATTATGGGTGCTAATATTGGTACTACAATCACAGCACAAATTGCTTCTTTAGGAACATTTGATGTTGCCTTATATGCAACCTTACTAACATTCTTTGGTGCATTTTTAAATATGCTATGTAAAAAAGAAAAACCTAAAACAATTGGTTTAGCCTTAGCTGGTTTAGGTTTAGTATTCTTGTCTTTAGATTTTATGAAGACATCAATGAGTGTATTTAGTAATTCTGATTCATTTACTAAATTATTATCAAGCGTAAACAATCCGATATTATTATTATTTATTGGTATAGCATTGACAGCAATGCTACAATCTTCAAGTGCATTAACAACAATTATTATTGCTATGGTAACTGCTGGATTATCTGTAGGAAATGGTCCTAACGATATTCTATTTGTTATTTTAGGTACTAATATTGGATCATGTGTTACTGCATTATTATCTAGCTTTGGTGCTTCGACAAATGGTAAGCGTGCATCACTAATTCATTTAATGTTTAATTCATTTGGTGCACTTATTTTCTTTGTGATTTTATTAGTATGGCCTACATTTATGGAAGATACATTTATGAGATGGTTCCCAGGAGCTGCAGGTACACAAATTGCGATGTTCCATACTTTCTTTAATGTATTATTCACATTGTTATTTGCTCCATTCATTAATATATTTGTATTTATTGCAAATAAGCTTATTAAGGATAAGGAAGAAACTGTTCATGAAACATTTATTGATGAACGTTTCTTATCAACTCCAGCTGTTGCGTTATCTCAGGCAACAAAAGAGGTTGCAAGAATGGGTAGATTATCAATGGAAACATTTAATCTAGGTGTTGATGCGTTTTTAGCATATGATGTGGAAAAAACTCCTGAAATCCAGGAAAAGATTTCTATGATTAATAAGGTAAATGAGAATATTGTTGAGTATTTAGTAAAGATTAGTACTAAGTCGATTGTTACTAGTGAGGATGAAGAATTCCTAGCCAAATTACATAATGCAGTAAACGACTTATATCGTAGTGTTGAAATTGCAGATAACATGACAAAATATACTAAGCATTTAGTTCAAGATCAATTGGTTTTCTCAAAAATTGTTTTTGAAGAATTAAATTGTTTTAAAAATATCATTAATGAGCAATATGAAAGAATTGAAAGTATTTTGCTAGATAAACAATTTGACTTAATTAATAAGGTAGATGAAGTGGAAGATCAAATAGATGAGCTTCGTTCTAGATTAGTTAAGGATCATATCACTAGATTAGAAAAGGGTGAATGCTCTTTATCAAGTAGTAGTGTATTTATCAATCTAGTTTCAAATTTAGAAAGAGCTGGCGACCACTTATATACTATTGCGCACAGTATTGTAGATAACAAATAAATATTTTAAACATAGCTACTCTAAAAAAGGGTAGTTTTTTAAATTTATAGATTCTTGTATAATTAAATTAGGTAATTACTTTATTTAAGGAGACACTAACATATGGAATACAAATTACAGCAAAGCTTATATAAAAGACTTATCAACCTAAGAAATCAAATAGCTGAAGAGGAACACGTGCTACCTTATTGGATATTCACTAATAAAACTATAGAAGATATGTGCTTTTTACTTCCGCAAACAGATGAAGAATTCTTAAGCATTGATGGTATTGCAAGAGTTAGGCTTGATAATTACAGTATAAGGTTCAAGCTTGCTATAAAGCAATTTTGTAATGACTTCAATATAGATATAAAATCACAACCACGAATTATACCAAAGGAATATAATGGTGATATAGTATGTTCAAATTTAAAGGAGCTTTATTCTAATTTTGATAAGAGGCTATACAATAGTCTAATTGAATTAAGAAATCAAATAGCAGAGGCTGAGCATAAGCCAGTTTATTATATATTTTCTAATAGTACCATAGCTGAGATGGCTTATAGAATGCCAATTTCAGATGAGGAGTTTTTAGAGATTAGTGGGATTGGACGCGTAAAGCTTGATAATTATTGTATTCGATTTAAAGCAATAATCATAGATTACATCCAAAAGAATAAATTAAACAGATTATCCTTATTGAAAGAAAGAGGTGTTATTTGAAAATTAT
>JAZNYN010000007.1:0-9802 GCA_045594405.1 Anaeroplasma sp. | reverse complement strand
GTTAAAACTAATTATCCATATTTTTTTGATACTGAGGTAATTGAGGATGCATTACCTAGATTAATTGAATATGGTCTAGATTCATATCCTATTTTAAATGAAAACAATATGATTGTTGGTGTTCTTACTGCAGACGACGTTATTGAGGCTGTAGATGAAGAATTAGGTGATGACTATGCTAAGCTCGGCGGTTTAACTGAGGAAGAAGAAATTGGCGAGGGTGTATTTCAATCAGTAAAGAAAAGAATACCTTGGTTAATTGTTCTTTTAGTGTTAGGCTTAGTACAATCATTTGCGATGACAGGGTTTGAAAGAGTAGTTGCTTCATTGCCAATTATTGTATTCTTTCAAACGCTTGTATTAGGTATGGCTGGTAACTCAGGTACACAATCACTTGCAGTTACTATTAGATTACTATCAAGTGAGCAGGATAGTAAAAAATTAATTAGACGAGCTTTATTCAAGGAGCTTAGGGTTGGTATGATGAATGGACTAATTTTAGCATGCTGTGCCTTTGCTTTTGTATATGTATTTTTAGTGTTAACTAATCAAGGGGTAAGTACAGAGACGTTCTCTTATGTAGAAGGCTTAAAGGGTGCTGGTATTGTTGCGGGTGCATTACTTGTTGCAATGTCTATAAGCTCATTTATTGGTGCATTTATACCAATTATCTTCGATAGGATTGGTGTTGACCCTGCGGTCGCATCAGGACCATTTATTACAACAATAAACGACATTACAGCTTTATTAGTTTATTATGGTCTAGCAATGCTATTGTTTAGCATTGTAATGTAAAAAAGTATTAGTTTATTATACTCATTGTAAGTGAGGGGGTTAAATTATGAATAATAAGAAAGCAATCTTAGTAGTAGACGATTCAGCTATCAATAGAGAAGTTCTATCTGATATGCTTTATGAAAATTACAAAGTAATTCTTTGTGAAAATGGTGAGGAAGCAGTTGATATTCTTTATACACAAAGAGATAATATTGATTTAATTTTATTAGATATTATTATGCCAAAGATGAATGGTATTGAGGTATTAAGGATTATGTCTGAAAGGGGCTGGATTGAAAGAATACCTGTAATCATTGTTTCAGCTGATATTAATGCAGATACAATTAGAGCAGCTTATCAGCTAGGAGCCGCAGACTATATTGCTAGACCATTTGATGAATCAATTGTTCTAAAGCGCGTTGAAAATGTTATTTCAATGTATATTAAGCAAAAGAAGCTAGTTAATCTAGTAACTGATCAAATTTATGAAAATGAAAAGAATTCTAATTTAATGGTTGCGATATTATCACATATCGTTGAATTTAGAAATAAGGATAGTAGACTTCATGTAACTAATATTAAGACTATTACTGAAATTCTACTTAATAGATTAAGAGATAAAGCAAATAATAAGTATAAGCTTACATACAGAGATGTTTCATTAATATCCTTAGCCTCTGCATTACACGACATTGGTAAGATGGCTATTCCTGATGAAATATTAAATAAGCCAGGTACTCTTACTAAAGAGGAATTTGAAATTATTAAAACACACTCTGCAATAGGCTCTTCAATGCTTGAGGAGGTACCTATTGACCAAGGTGAGCAATTACTTAAATATTCTTATGAGATAGCAAGATGGCACCATGAGCGTTATGATGGTAAGGGATATCCAGATGGCTTAAAGGGTGATGAAATACCTATTTCGGCACAGGTTGTAAGTGTTGCAGATGTTTATGATGCTTTAACTAATGACCGTGTGTATAAAAAAGCATCAACACATGAAGAAGCAATGAAAATGATTTTAACTGGCGAATGTGGCAAGTTTAATCCAATATTAATTGAATGCTTGCTTGATGCTGAGCACGATATATATAATGCATTACATACTAAAAAGAATAATCCACTTAAGAAGCAGAGTGAAATTATTAATAAGATTCAAGCTGAGGTACAAGCTAATAGTGATTATGCATATGCAGATGGTATTATGAAGGATATTAAGGTCCAAAAGGAAATGTTTACATTCTATTGGGATAATACTGATGACTATATATTTGAAATAAATTATAAGCCACAAATCCTTATGCTATCTAGAAAACTAGCAGAATTAGTAGATTTAGATGATATGATAGTTAATCCATTTAGTGATGAAAAGGTATGTGAAACTATGGGATTATCTCAAATAAAAACTATTATATCAATTCTTGATAACCAAAACAAAAAGGAACCAAACTTTAACGCTGATATAGAATTTAATATTAGAGGAAGAAAAAAGGTCTATAGTGTATCTGCAAAAGCATTATGGTCTTCTAATGATATTTCTAATCCATCTACTATTATTGGTAAGATTCACGTTAAGTAATAGTTTACTTAGAAAAAATATTTTGTTATAATAAATGTATGATATTCGATTACATTTAATTAATATAGAAGAGGTGACAATATATGTTTGATTTTCTTTCTCCCGAATTAAATCAAAAAATTGAAGACTATGAGTTAACATTAATTGTTGAAGCAGTTTTATCTAATAAGGACAATCTTATGGGTATAGATGAAGCAGCCTTTCAACAAGCCTTCCAGGGTAAGGATTTAGTTGGTTATATGGCACAAGAAATCACTGTAGATGACGCATTAGATTATTATGGTATTGAAGAGGTAGATGCTACTGAGGTTCTATTAACTATTTGTGGTAATAACATCAGTATGAATGTTGTTGAGATAGTAACTGCACAAATTAAATCTATTTTCCCAGATATCAATGTGACCTTTACAATGGCTGTTGATCCTGGCTATGAGCTAGACAAGTTTACTGTAGTCGCAGTATTTGCTGGATAGTAATTACTAAGGAATAATGGATGCACTTGCATCCTTTTTCTTTTTGTTTTATAAAATGTAAAATATGCATTACAATGACAAATGTAAGGGCAATGTAACCATCGCACATACTTCCTTTTTTTTACAACTTTGCTGTGATATAATCCATTTGTACAAGATATATTTTAACGAAAATATCTACAAAGGAATGGTTTCATGAACAAAGTTGCAATTGTGTGTGATTCTTGCTGCAGCCTAACAAAGAAGGATGCTTCTAAGTATGACATACATTTAATACCTACATTATTTTATATTAATGATGTAGAGTATAATCCATTAGTTGATAATCTGATGGATTACGAGGAGTATTATCAAAAATTAGAAAATAAGGAAATTGTTAAAACAAGCTGTATTAATCCAAATAGCTTCGTAAATGCCTTTACACCCTTAGCACAGCAAGGATATGACATTTTATATATAGCATTATCAAGTGGGCTTTCTGCATCATATAATAATGCATTCATTGCTAAGGAAATGATAGAGGAGGATTATAACGTTAATGTCGAGATTGTGGACTCTATGACTGGTAGCGTTGGAATATTAATTTCTGCATTCGAAGCAGTTAAGCTTAGAAATCAGGGTATGAGTGCCTTAGAAATAAAAAAAGCCATTGATAAGAATAAATTAAATATGACATCCTTATTTACTATTGGTAGTCTTGATCATTTAAGACGTGGTGGTAGATTATCTATTGTATCTGCGGTTTTAGGTACATTATTAAAAATCAATCCCATAGTTACAGTAAATGATATGGGAAAGCTAGTTGTTGAATCTAAGCATAGAGGAAGAAGGACAGCTACTAATTATCTATTAAATTCTGTAATACAAAATGCAAATAAAAATTACACATTATTTATTGGACATACAAATTGTAAGGATGAAGCTAATATGATGAAAAAAAGCCTAGAGGAATTAGGCTATGATGTATATATGGATTATATAGACCACACAATGGGTGCACATTGTGGTCCTAGAACCATTGCGGTTTTTTATAGAAACAAATAATAAATACAGCTAGAATTTTGATTTCTAGCTGTTATTTTATTTTTTAGGGTTTTATAAAAATACTATTAATGATAAAATATAATAAATACATTATTTTTAGGATGGGCTATATGGAATTTATTAGTAAAGTAGATTTAAAAAATTACAACCCAAATCAGGAGATAGAAGAGCGTCATGCAGTAAGAGCTGTTATTATTGCTGGTAATGAGATAACTATGGTATATAATCAGCTTCATGATAATTATGCGTTTCCTGGTGGCGGAATAAAATGTAATGAAACGCACATAGAGGCTTTAGGACGCGAGGTTGAGGAAGAGGCTGGCTTAGTTATCATTCCTGAAAAATGCGAATATTTAGGTACTGTTTTAGAAATTAGACAAAGTGGAAAGTGGAAGGATAAAACGTTCCACCACTATTCTCATGTTTATAGAACATATGTTAAGGATCAAAGAGTCCCTCAGCGTTTAGATGAAAAAGAAATACCATTTGATTTTAAGGTTGTTAATATTAAACCTGCTGATGCCCTTCTAACAAACGAAAAGAAACCTGAATTGTTTTGGATTTTAAGAGAAAATGAAATATTAAAATATTTGATTAAAAAAGGCTTGTAGAAATCTCTACAAGCCTTTGCATTATTTAGTTTTAAGTCTAGACCATAAAATGATTATTACCTGTCCTGGAGCACCAAGAACATATGTTAACCAAACGTTACCACCTGTAAACATAAGAATCGTAATGTGAACAGCACATAAAACAGACCATAAAAGAAAAGAAATTAAAATGTAGTTTACCTTTCTATTAAGCCAAATTGAATTTAATACTAGCCATACTATAAATGCAACTGGAGTAGACCAGATGAATGATAGCCATGCATGAGCGTAATTTGCAATTTGGAATGATACAAAAAATACAGTTGCGATTAAGTAAACAAGAAGTACAGCCATTGAAATAATAATGCTGTAGAATTTTCTTTTGTTTTTGTTAGGTACAATAATGATTTTTTCCTTATGCTCTGGTTCTAGTAGGTAATCAACTGTTACACCAAATAAATCAGCAATTGCTTTTAATACTGTTATATCAGGAATTGATTCAGCACGTTCCCATTTTGAGATTGCCTTATCAGAATAATTAAGCTCTTCAGCAAGCATAAGCTGAGTCATATTTGCTTTAGTTCTAAGCTCAGTAATATTCTTTGCAATAATTTCCTTTAAGTTAGTCATAAACATCTCTTCCTTACTAAAAAACTACTTATATGCATATTATAGCATATAAAAACTAAAAATCAATGTATTTTTTACCTTTAAAAGCATGCTATTCTACTGGTGGTAGAGTGAATTCTATAATTCTACTTTTAAAAAAACTACGCGTTTACCGAAAATAAATAATAGTAGGTTGAGAAAAAAATATGAATATTTTAAAATAATGACAGGTAACAATCTTACCAAAAAATATATATTGTACACAAAGAAGAAAATGATATACCACAATATCATTTTTTTCTTTTTTATAAGAAAAAAACCTAGATAATTAGCTTTTGAATCTTATCTAGGTTTAATATATTATAATGTAATTTCACCTGCAAGGCTTGTAGAGAAATATTTTCGGATTTCATCTAAATTATTTGTTTGCCCTAATACCCACATTAGCTTTGTTACTGCAGCCTCTGTTGTCATATCTAATGCTTCGATAGCACCTTGCTTTAGCACGCTTGTTCCAACCTGATATATATTAAGATTTGATTGCTCATATAAGCATTGGCTTGTAACAACAACAGGAATATTGTGCTTGCTAGCCTTTGCGATAGCTGATACAAAGTCTCTACGAACTGCTTGGACACCGCCTGCACCAAATGCTTCAATAACTATGCCCTTAATATCACTTTGAATCAATAAATCAACAATATTAGGGTTAGTTCCTGGAGTAAGCTTTAATAAAAATACCTTATCCTCTATATTTGTATTAAATAATATTTCATTACCATATTTATATAGCTGTGATTCTCTAATTGATAATCCGCTTGAATCAATTGTGCCTACTGAGTGAATATTAACACTTTCAAAGGCGTGGAAGGCTGTTGTTCTAACCTTTACAGCTCGACAGCCTAGAATAATCTTTCTATCAAAGGCTAAATATATACCATTAGTTTTTGATAGAGCCATTGTAAGTGCATATCTAAGATTAGCAATTGCGTCAGTAAGTGGATGTGAAATAGGAAGCTGACTACCTGTGAAAACTACAGGTATAGATGGATTTTGAATCATAAATGAAATCATCGATGTTGTATAGGCCATAGTATCTGTACCATGAGTAACAACTATACCATCATATATACTCATATTATTATATATTTCTGTTGCGATGATCTTCCATTCCTCAGGCTGAATATTAGAGCTATCAAGCCTTAATATATCCTTTATTGTGATTTCTACATCGTTAAATATTTTACTCATTTGTTCATATATTATATTGCTAGAGCCAGGAATTAATCCATCCTCTGATTGAACAGATGAAATTGTACCACCTGTAGATAATAATAATATTTTCCTCATTATAACACCTTCTTATTACTTTAATTAGTATATCATATTAATAATACATTTTAAACATTTCTTTATAAAATAATACATAAATGTATTAAAAATAAAAAGACTAAAAATATATAATATTATGTAACAAGAATTTAATTTTGTGATATAATGCAATACAGAAGGAGATGATTATATGAAAATTCGTGTTGGTATTTGCGGATATGGTAATTTAGGAAAGGGTGTAGAATATGCACTTTCCTTAAATGATGATATGGAGCTTGTAGCTGTTTTTACAAGACGTGCTCCTGAAAGCTTATCAATTATTACAAAGGATGCAACGGTTTGTCATATTTCTAATATATTAGATTATAAGGATAAGATTGATGTTATGATTTTATGTGGAGGTTCAGCAACTGATCTTCCTACACAAACACCTGAATTGGCACAATATTTTAATGTTGTTGATTCATTTGATACTCATGCTAAAATTTATGAGCACTATAATAATGTTGATGCAATGGCTAAGCCTAATAAGAATACTGCATTAATTTCAATTGGCTGGGATCCAGGAATGTTTTCTGTAAATCGCTTATATGGTCAAGCAATACTTCCAAATGGTAAGGACTACACATTCTGGGGTAAGGGTGTAAGCCAAGGACATAGTGACGCAATAAGAAGAATTCCAGGTGTTGTTGATGCACGTCAATATACAGTGCCTGTAGATTCTGCACTAGAGGCTGTAAGAAGTGGAACAAACCCTGAGCTTACAACAAGACAAAAGCATACAAGAGAATGCTATGTTGTTGTAGAGGATGGTGCTGATAAGAATTTAATCGAAAAGACAATTAAGGAAATGCCTAATTACTTTGCTGATTATGATACTACAGTAAATTTCATATCTTTAGATGAGCTTAAGAAAAATCATAATGGTATTCCTCATGGAGGCTTTGTAATTAGAAGTGGCTACACTGGCTTAAATAATCAAACTAAGCATATCATTGAATACAGCCTAAAGCTAGATTCTAATCCTGAATTTACATCATCTGTACTTGTTTGCTACGCTAGAGCATGCTACAGAATGAATAAAGATGGTATTTATGGCTGCAATACAATCTTTGATATTGCACCTAAATATATATCATCTGCATCATATGATGATTTATTAAAGAATGTTTTATAAAATATCCCTAAGGGGATTTTTTATTTTCTATTGATTTTAATAAAAATCTGTGTATAATAGAATTTGCGACTTAGTTGCAAATTGGAGATGATGATATGTATAAAACAAATCAAAATAAGAAAATAGTTGACTTATTTGCTAATAATAAAAATGAAAGCTTTTCTGCATCTAATATAGTAGATAAGCTAGCTGATTCAATGAACAGGTCAACAATATATAGACAGCTTAGGTCTTTAGAAGAAAAAAATTATATAAGAAAAATATATAATGATAAGACAGAAAGCTATGAATATCAGCTAAAGGATGATTGTGATAATCATCTTCATTTAAAGTGTAATGATTGTGGAAGGGTGATTCATTTAGTGTGTAAGGATGCAAATGTATTATTATCCCATATCCTTAATAACCATGGCTTTAAGGTTAATCAATCATCTACAACGCTTTTAGGTTTATGTCAGGAGTGTAGCAAATGATTCATGTTTTAGAGCATTCACTTTTAGATAGCCTATGGGTATTTTTAGTTACCTATTTAGTGCTAGTTATCATCTCATTTTTTGAAGCAAAGCTTCATAGCCTTCTTGCAAAAAATAAAAAGGTTGCACCAATTGCTGGTTCTGCAGTAGGCTTGATTCCTCAGTGCAGTGTATCAGTTGTAAGTGCTGATTTATATGTAAAGCGTCATATAACAATAGGTACATTAATTGCAGTATTTATATCTGCATCAGATGAATCTTTACCAATTTTGTTTTCTAATAAGGATACGATTGTAGATGGCTTGATATTAATGGCAATTAAATTTGTATTTGGTTTTTTAGTTGGGTATTTAGCAGATTTACTATTTAAGAATAAATCTAATGGTGAAGATGTAACTTTAAAGGATGAACATTGTGATGAAAGCTCATGTCATTGTGAGAAAAAGGGCTTTGGATATAATCATTTTGTTCACCCATTAATTCATTCACTTATTATATTTGCATATGTATTTGTTGTTAATTTTATATTTAACGCATTAATACATTTTATTACTGAGGAGGCATTAAATGAATTTATTTCCTCTAACAAATACTTATCACCATTATTTACAACATTAGTTGGACTAATTCCTAATTGTGCATCTAGTGTTGTAATCACTAAGCTTTATGTTTTAGGTGGAATACCGTTTAGTGCATTGTTGTCGGGTACATGCGTTAATGCAGGCTTAGGGTTGTTGTATCTATTCAAAAATAAAAGAAGTATTAAGGATGTTTTCGTAATATATACAATTTTAATAGTTTCGTCTTTAGTTTTAGGTTATTTTGTGTTATTTTTAAATTTTTAGAGAAAAACTATTGACTTTAAGTTTATTCTGTATTTATAATTTAAATCAAATTAATAAGAAACCTAAGATATGGAGTAAAACTTAAAGATGTACTAAAAGAGAGTTCATGATGGTGGAATATGAACAGTGGCAGTTAAGAAAAATGGACCATAGAGGGAGCATTTGAATAAAGTAGGGTGCTACGTTAGGGCTTACGTTAGTAGCTAGAAATGTGATTGCATTTTGTATTGAGTGCTAGATTATCTAGAATCATTGTGGTATCGCGGGTTATTACTCGTCTTTGAAAGTTGTTTTTAAAGACGAGTTTTTTTATTAATTTATTTTTAGACATGGGGGATTAATTTTATGATTATGAATGGTATTGATTTTGAAACTTATTTAAAAAACTATCCAGATGAAAAGGGCTATTTCGGCAAATACGGTGGAAGCTATATTGATGAAAATCTATATAATGCTTTATTAGACGTTCAAAAGGCCTACAAAACTATATGCAAGTCTAGAAAGTTTATTAATGAGCTTAGAAGAATTAGAAAGGAATTTCAAGGTAGACCTACACCAGTTTACCATTGTGAGAGATTATCTAATGCATTAGGTGATGTTCAAATTTATCTAAAGCGTGAGGATTTAAATCACACTGGCGCACATAAGCTTAATCACTGTATGGGTGAAGGCTTACTTGCAAAGTATTTAGGTAAGAAGAAACTTATTGCAGAAACAGGTGCAGGACAGCATGGTGTAGCACTTGCAACAGCTGCAGCATTCTTTGGACTAGAATGTGAAATTCACATGGGTGAGGTAGATGTTATTAAGCAGGCTCCAAATGTTGCTAGAATGAAGGTATTAGGGGCTAAAATCGTAGTTGTAACTGAGGGTGCTAAGACACTCAAAGAGGCAAGTCGG
>JAZNYN010000006.1:0-3714 GCA_045594405.1 Anaeroplasma sp. | reverse complement strand
ATCATCAATACAGTCTTTCTCAATCCATTTTTGAATAATGGCAACTAACCCATAACTGAAATACGCAAATATATATTCTTGTTCATCTTTTGCAATATCATACTTATCTAATATTTTTGAAAATATCTGATTATAAAATTTTTGGAATGTAATTTGTTTTCTAAACAATGAAGGTTTATCATGAATTAATTTATATATTCTTTTATTTTCTTTAATAAAATTTAAATAAGGAATTAGATATTCATCTCTTATAAGAAACAATTCTTTTTTATTTAAATCATTTACATCAATTATTTCATTGTCAAAAGCTTGACTAAATCTTCTATTAACATTTTCAATAGTTTCAAATAATAAATCATTCATAGATTCATAATGCAAATAGAAAGTAGATCTATTTACTCCTGCCTTTTCACACACTTCTGTTACTGTTATAAAATCATAATCTTTCTTTTCTAATAATATGAGAAGTGCTTCATTCATTAATAAAGCAGTATTAAAATATTTACTTTCAGATTTATTCATATTTTACCTCCGAAGTTTATTCTGTTGCTATTTCTTGAGCTAATCTAATAATATCGCTTCCGTATTTTTCTTTACCCTTTGCTAATAATTTTTTATAGATTAAATAGTTGATCGAAACCATAGCGATACCAAGTACCCCTATTATAATCCCAATAATCATTGATGTTACTGAATTATCCCCAATAACGCCCATTGCAAAACTCATTCCTGTTCCTAATACTAAAGCACCTATAACGCCAAAAGTATATGCAAATATTTCAGCAGTTTGCTTTGCCTTTCTATCTAATTTTCTTAATGCAATAAGTTTATTGGCTTTCTTCGGTGCATATTCACTTGCTATTTTTTCAGCTATAATTTTGTCAGTGTTCATATATATTCCTCCTTAACTTGACACATTTATTATATCAAATTAAGGCTATAACCCGAACAACACAAAACATGTAAAGTGTTGATTTTAAAATGTTAAAACACCTCTCCAAATTCTAATTCATTTGTATCTTTTGGTTATTAAAATTATATCATAATACATATTAATATTGCTATTACCAGAATTCATCCAAACAAAAAAGGCTTGATATTTCTATCAAACCTAATAATCGTTATGGAGCGAGTGATGGGAATCGAACCCACGTAGTCAGCTTGGAAGGCTGAGGTTCTACCATTAAACTACACTCGCATGGTCGGGAAAACAGGATTCGAACCTGCGACCCCCTGGTCCCAAACCAGGTGCACTACCAAGCTGTGCTATTTCCCGATATTGAAAACTTTAATTTTCAACGCTCATTTATTATAGCATAGGAATATTAAGTAATCAATAGTTTTTTTTAATTTTTTTTGTTTTAATTTTACGCCTTAAAAGGATAGGTCTTAAGGGGGTTCCCCCCCTTAATCCTAATCAGCTATTTAGAACAATCCAAAGCCATTTCTTCTACCGCAGCCGCAGCTTGAATAAGTATCAATCTCTTCTAAATTATCAAAGTAAATTGCAATAGAACGTCTAATAATATCGCATAGATTACAATCTTGAATAATTTGAACTGGATCAGTATTAATGAATGCTTGATAATATTTCATATTGTTACAGCAATTCTCTCTTGTTGAAATTCTTGCGATGCAATATACCGCAGTAGGATTATTGCATGGTGTAACTGATAAATCAAATGTATTTTGATCTAATTGTCTTAAATTATATTCAAATGTTGTATTACCTACAATAACCTCATTATCACGACATCTATCATTATCACGTTGACAAGGCATAAAAAAACTCCCTTCAGTAGCAAAAGCTACAGTATAGTATATGAAGGGAGTAAAATTATTTAATAGGTTTTTATAATATATGAAGCTTTATTGTATCTGTAATAGCATTATTTACTGCAGATGCACCAGTAATGATAACTCTATCGCCACGCTTAACAATATTAGTCTTTAATGCTGTTTCAATAGCATATTCAAATAATTCATCTGTTGAATTCTTCTTTTCAGCATAAATAGGATGAACATTCCATGCTAAATTTAATTGACGACAAGCCTTTTCGTTAACTGTGATTGCGATGATAGGACATACTGGTCGATATGAAGAAAGCTTAAATGCTGTTTGACCATGATTAGTTACACAAATAATAGCCTTTGCACCTACTTGGAAGGCTGCGTTAACAGCAGAGTTACAAATAGCTGATAGGAAGTCATCTCCTAAATTTAGCTTGTTTTCTTCAAATCTCTTCTTAAAGTTAATATTATCCTCAGTATATTCTGCAATTTCCTTCATTGCTCTTACAGATTCGATAGGATATAAGCCTGCAGCAGATTCACCAGATAGCATAATAGCTGTTGTTCTATCATAAATAGCATTGGCAACATCACTTACCTCTGCACGAGTAGGTCTAGGGTTTTGTTGCATTGAATCTAGCATTTGAGTTGCTGTAACTACCAGCTTACCAGCACGGTAGCACTTTGAAATTAATTCCTTTTGAATCTTTGGTAGCATCTTAAATGGAACCTCAACACCCATGTCACCACGTGCAACCATAATACCATCAGATGCTTCGATTATTTCATCCATCTTTTCGATGCCCTCTGTATTTTCAATCTTAGAAATAATTCTAATCTTGCCTGATGTATCATATTGGTCTAATAACTCTCTTACAGCGTAAACATCCTCTTTTCTTCTAACAAATGATGCCGCAATATAATCTACACATTCCTTAATACCAAAAATTATATCAGCTCTATCAGCTTCACTAATATAAGGCATATCAACAATTACATTAGGAATGTTGATAGATTTTCTATTTGATAATACCGCATCAATTAGTACCTTACAAACTACATTAGTACCTTCAACACGTAAAACCTCAAATTGTGCTTTACCATCATCAGCAAGAATAATGATACCTGGCTTGTTAACATATTTAGCTAAATCTGGATAAGTTAAGCCAACAATATGCTCATTGCCAACTAAATCATAATCAGATGAGAATGTAAATTCATCTCCAGCTTTTAGATTAACCTTACCATTTTCAAATGTACGAACGCGAATTTCAGGGCCCTTAGTATCAAGTAAAATAGGATACGGGATACCTAGTTTTTCTCTTACTCTTCTAACTCTTTCAATTCTTACTAGCTGTTCCTCATGAGTACCATGAGAGAAATTAAGTCTAGCACAATCTGAGCCATTTAAAATAAGCTGTTCTAATAGCTCATCAGTATCACATGCTGGACCTAATGTTGTAATAATTTTAGTTTTTCTCATAACGTTCACCTCTTAACTTTATTTTATCACAATTACTTTAAAATCAATCACTAAAATGAATAATGAAAAAGGTTTCATTATTTTGTAAAGAAAAAAAAAGAGAAGCAATGCTTCTCCGATTATTAAAGTGGTGCCGAAAACAGGAATTGAACCCACAACCTACTGATTACAAGTCAGTTGCTCTACCGATTGAGCTATTTCGGCATATATAAATGGTGGAGGATGACGGGCTCGAACCGCCGACCCCCTGCTTGTAAGGCAGGTGCTCTCCCAACTGAGCTAATCCTCCTTATAAACATTCAAAGAGAAGCCTGGCAGCTTCCTACTCTCGCACATAGTACTACCATCGGCGTAAAAGTGCTTAACTTCTGTGTTCGGTATGGGAACAGGTGTGACCACTTTGCCATCGCCACCAGACTATTTCTTTGAAAACTAGATAA
>JAZNYN010000005.1:0-19150 GCA_045594405.1 Anaeroplasma sp. | reverse complement strand
TGCTGCATCGTCTGAAATGATTACATTTATATGTTTAAATGTTTCTGGCTTATGCTTGATACCTACAACTATTTTAGCTATTTTAAATGACAATGGTAGTAAAGCACCTGCAAGGTGTGTGCCATATATAATATGTGTTTCAATAATCTGTACGCTTTGTTCAATAATTTTAGATAAGGTGTTTAGAAAATATGCAAAAAATTAGTTATTTCATAATTATTGGATTTATTCTACTTGTATTAATTCATGCTGCAATAAAAAAAGTAAATATATATGATGCTTTTATTGATGGTGTAAAGGAATCCTTAAAAACGGGAATTACTATTATACCTTATATTCTTACGATGTATGTTGCTGTGTCTGTTTTTAAGAATTCTAATATTCTTAATGATATGTTCTCTTTTAGTAAGATACCTTCTGAAATATTTATTCAGGGAATTTTTAGACCTATTTCATCTCATGCATCACTTGCAATGTTTATTTCAAATATCAAGGAGTATGGTCCAGATTCTAATGTTGCGCTTATTTCAAGTATTTTACAAGGTGGTAATGATACAACAATTTATGTAATGGGATTATATTTCGGTTATGCAAATATTAAAAAAACTAGATATGCATATGCAGTAGGATTAATTTGTGATGCAATATGCTTTGCAGTTTGTATTTTATTGTTATTATTTATATAATAATCGTTGAATTTTGTCATAAGTTTTGATATAATTTTAAAGGTGATTGTCGTGAATGATAATAAGGAAAGATTACAAAAGGTAATGGCGGCATGTGGTGTTGCCTCTAGAAGAAAATGTGAAGAAATTATTACACAGGGTAGAGTTAAGGTTAATGGTGTAGTTCAAAATCAGCTAGGCTTTTGTGTTTCTAAAAATGACCAAATCGAGGTAGATGGCAAGCTTTTAGAAAAAGAAAATCTTGTGTATTATGTATTATATAAGCCAACTGGATATTTAACTACAGTAAGCGATGACCTAGGTAGAAGAACAGTTATGGATTTAATTGATCCAGAAACAAAGAAAACAAGGATATTTCCTATTGGTCGCTTAGATTATGATACATCAGGTGTATTACTATTAACTAATGATGGTGATTTATCTTATAGATTAACTAGATCCTCTAAGGAAATAGAAAAGGTTTATCAGGTAAGAGTTAATGGTATTATCGATCAAGCAGCTGTAACTAAGCTAATGAAGGGTGTTATGATTGATGGTGTTATGACTAAAAGAGCTAAGGTTGATGTATTAAGCTTTGATAAAGAAGCTAAATCATCATTAATTATGCTTACAATTACTGAAGGTAGAAATCGTCAGGTTAGAAAAATGTGTGAGGCTATAGGCTATGAGGTAAAGAAGCTGAAAAGAGTGTCTTTCGGTGGTGTTACATTAGATGGATTAACTGTAGGAGAATACAGAATGCTTAAGCCACATGAAATAAAAAAATTATATAGTTTGTAATTATTAAATAATTATGGTAAAATATTAAAGGTATTTGTTTTTTAAGGAAAGGTAGATTATGGAAAACTTCGTTGTGGCAATAGATGGACCGGCTGGCTCTGGAAAGTCATCTATCAGCAAATTAGTTAGTAAAAAGCTAGGTTTTGTTCATATCGACACAGGTGCTATGTATCGTGCTGTTACATTAGAAGCACTTAAGTTAGATATAGATCTTGCTGATGAAACTCAATATGGATTTTTAGATGAAATATCTGTTGTCTATATGGATGATAAAATCTATCTTAATGGCAAGGATGTTTCTAAGCAAATTAGAAGTAAGGATGTAACAAACAATGTATCAATTCCATCGATGATAAAAAAAGTAAGAACAAAGATGGTTGACTATCAGCGTGAATCTGCTAAGCAAGGTCTCGTGCTGATGGATGGTAGAGATATTGGAACAACAGTCCTACCAAATGCAGATGTAAAAATTTTTCTAACTGCTTCAGCTGAGGTAAGAGCTGAAAGAAGACTAAAGGAAATTATTGAATCAGGTGGAAAAACTGATTATAATGTTGTGCTAGAGGAAATAAAGGCAAGAGACCTTAAGGATTCAACTAGAGAGATTTCACCCCTAGCAAAAGCGAGTGATGCTATATTACTTGACACTTCATTTATGTCTATCGATGAGGTTGTTCAAGAAATAATAAAAATTATAAATGATAAGAGGTTTAATAAGTATGAAAAACATGAATGACATTTTTGACATGGAAAGCATTAGCTTACCAAAAAATCTAAGAATTGGTGAAAAGCTAGATGGTGTAGTTGTATCTATCGCTGATGACACTACTATTATGCTTGACATTCAAAATTTTACAGAAGGAACAATGCATTTAGACCACTACACAAAGGATAAATCTGTTAACTCATTTAGAGGCCTAGTTAAGGTTGGCGATGTAATTAAGTGTGAAGTTGCTAAGGTTACTGAGGATCACATTTATTTATCAAGACTTAACCAAATTAACGAAGAAAACTTTAATAAGTTAGCTAAGGTACAAGAAGAAGGTTCTAATATTGTTGTAACTGTGAAGGGCTTAGTAAAGGACAAGGGTTACAACTGTGAATATCAAGGTAACCGCATTTTCTTACCACTTTCTCAAATCAATGATACATTAAAGTCTGGCGATAAGGTTGAGGTAAGAATTTTACGAATCAATGAAAGAAATCGTGAAGCTGTAGTTTCTCGTAGAGTAATTGAACAAGAAATTTATCAAGAAAACAAGGCTAAGGAATTAGAATCAATCAATGTTGGTGATGTATTAACAGGTACAGTTGCTAAGGTTGAAAAGTATGGTGCTTTTATTAACTTTGGTTATAACCATGGCTTATTAAAGGCTAACCAAGTTGCACATACATTTGTTGACATTACAAAGGAAGTAAGTGTAGGTGATAAGCTAGAGGTTAAGGTTATCTCTAAGGAAAATGGTAAGATTGCTTTATCACGTAAGGCATTATTAAAGACTCCATTTGAATTATTCGTAGAGGAGCATAAGGTTGGACAAACAATTACTGGTAAGGTTGTTAATAAGCTTCCATTTGGTTTACTATTAGAGGTTGCTCCAAATATTAAGGGCTTATTACATGCTTCTGAATATTCTCATAACCCTAATGATAACTTCAATAACTGTGTTGTTATTGGTGATTCTGTAGAGGTTGCTATCTTAAATATTACTGCTAAGGGTGAAAAGATTGCTTTATCACGCAAGGCATTAATGGATAATCCATGGGCAAGAGTAACTGCTCAATATGGTGATATCGTTGATTATAAGGTTTTAGAAATCAATGAAAAGGGCTTAAAGGTTGAAGCTGTAGGTGTTGAAGGTGTTATTCCTGCATCTGAAGCAGTTAAGGAAATTAAGGGTGCTTCATTAGATGCATATTTCGCTGTAGGTGATACTGGTAAGGCACAAATCATTGATATTAAGCCTCAAGAATGGTTCTTAAAGCTTTCTATTAGAAAAATTTTAGTTGAAGAAGAAAGAAAATCATTCGAAAAGTATTTAGCAGAAGATAAGGAAGAAAATGTAACTTTAGGTGATGTTTTCAAGGATATCTTAAAGTAATTAAAATATTATAAATGGTGGTGAGACTATGTTGGCTAAAGTAGCTATAGTAGGACGTCCTAATGTAGGTAAGTCTACTTTATTCAATCGTATAATTGGTCAAAGGCTATCCATTACAGACGATCAACCAGGTGTAACTCGTGATAGAATCTATTCTAAAGCTTCTTGGTTAAATAAAGAGTTTTCGTTGATTGATACAGGGGGCATTGAATTAGGAGATGCTCCTTTTTTAACAGAAATAAAAGCTCAAGCTGAAATCGCAATGGATGAAGCTGATGTAATTATTTTTGTTGTAGATTGTCGTAGTGGCGTGACTGATGATGATAACTATATAGCCAAGCTTTTATATAAATCTAAAAAGCCTGTTATTCTAGCAGTAAATAAGGTTGATGACCAAAAGTTTAAGGATAACATTTATGAGTTTTATGCATTAGGCTTTGGAGATCCTGTACCTGTATCATCTTCTCATGGTATTGGTGTTGGTAACCTTTTAGATAAGGTTATTGATAATTTCCCTGATTCTAAGGATAATAAGGATATTGATGCAATTAAATTCTCATTAATTGGTAGACCTAATGTAGGTAAATCTTCGTTAACTAATACTTTATTAAATGATAATCGTGTTATTGTATCACCTATAGCAGGTACTACACGTGATACTATTGATACAGTATTTAAGGTTGATGGAAAGAATTATTGTGTTATCGATACTGCTGGCTTACGTAAGCGTGGTAAGATTTATGAAAATGTTGAAAAGTATTCAGTAATTAGAAGTGTAGATGCAATCGGTCGTTCAGATGTTGTACTATTAGTATTAGATGCCGAGGTAGGCATGATTGAACAAGATATGCATGTTGGACAATATATTGAAGAATATAATCGTCCATGTATTATTGTAGTTAATAAATGGGATCTTGTTGATAAGGATTCTAAAACTATGAATCGCTGGACAGAGGATGTAAGATCAAACTTTAAGTATTTAGATCATGCTCCAATTGTATTCCTATCTGCAAAGGAGAATAAGCGTGTTCATACATTATTCCCTGCAATTAATCAAGCATATGATGCATATCATAGAAGAATTTCTACATCTGTTTTTAATGATGTAATTGCTGATGCATATGCTATGTTCCCACCAAGTGAATTCAATGGTGGTAAGCTTAAAATTTATTATGCATCTCAGGTTGGTATTGAGCCTCCTACATTCACATTCTTTGTAAATGATCCTAAATTCATTCATTTTTCATATCAAAGATATTTAGAAAACCAAATTCGTAAAAACTTTGATTTCTTTGCTACACCAATCAAATTAGAGTTTAGAAAGAGAGATTAATTATGAATATATCAATTATTGGTGGTGGTTCTTGGGGAACTACGCTTGCACAAGCATTAGCTGATAATGGACATAATGTTTTAATTCGTGACATTAATGAAAATTTTGTAAATAAGATTAATGATGAGCACCTTCATCCATTCTTTAATTCTACAATTCCAGCTTCTATTAAGGCTACGTTAGATTTAAGCTTAGCTGTTAACCATTCTAGCTATATCGTTCTTTGCGTACCAACTAAGTTTATGAGAGGTGTGCTTAATGAAATCAATAGTCTTATTAAGGATGCAAAGCTTTTTATTAATGTAAGTAAGGGTATTGAACCTGAAACATCATTTAGAGTATCTCAAATTGTTGAGGATGAAATTTCTAAAGAAAAGCTTAAGGGTTATGTTTGCTTATCTGGACCATCTCATGCTGAAGAGCTAATTTATAGAAAGCTTACATCTCTTGTTGCTGCTTCAAATAATAATGAATTTGCAGAAGAGGTACAAAAGCTTTTTTCAAATAATAAGTATCTAAGAGTTTATACAACTGATGATGTCGTTGGTGTTGAAACTGGTGGTTCTATTAAAAATGCAATTGCGATAGTTTCTGGTATTCTAACTGGTATGGGATTAGGAGAAAATGCTAGAGCCTTCCTTATTTCAAGAGGTATGAAGGAAATGGTTATGATTGTCCAGGTTTTAGGTGGTTCAATGGAAACTGTTTATGGCTTATCTGGTCTTGGTGATTTAATTGTTACTGCATCATCAATGAACTCTAGAAATTTCAATTGTGGTTTAAAGATTGGTCAAGGCTTTTCTATAGAATCTGCAGTTGGCTCTATTAATCAATCAGTTGAAGGTATTCGTGCAATTATTGCAGCTCATGAAATTGGCATTAAGCATAATTTAGATTTACCTATAATCGATACTGCTTATGAGGTTGTTACTAATAAAATTTCAGTAAATGAAGCATTATCAAGCATTCTTAGTCGTAGATTAAAGGATGAAAAATTTTGGTAATTATATTAACCTTCTTGCATATTATATGCTAGGAGGTTTTTATTTTGGATTTTAAGAAAATATTAGATTTATTGTCTAGCTCAAATATTAATGTAGATGAGGTATATGCGTTAGTTAATGAGGCTTCTAGTCTTGATTTGTCAGATGAAGTTAATCAAAGATCATTAATTAGGCGAGCTTGTAAAATAGCAAATAAAACATTATCAAGTGATGATGAGAATAGGCTCCTTGCAATATTAAAGGAAAAAGGAATTTCTCAGGAATTATTTGATACACTTAAATAAAGCCTCAATGGGCTTTTTTATTTTAAATATTTTTGATATAATTAATAAAGGTGATAATTATGAAATATGCATTAATTAGTGGAGCTATGGGTGGACTAGCAAGAGCTACCATTGATAGCCTTATAAAGGAACATTATTTTGTATTTGCATTAGATTTAAATGATAAGGTAGAAACAGAATATGACAGTGAATATTCATTTGGAATTAAGTGTGATATAACATCTGATGCTTCAGTTAATGCTGCATTAGAAAAGGTAAACTTTATTACAGATAAGCTAGATGTTATCATTAATTTTGCAGGTGTAGTATTCTTAGGCTCAGTTATAGAAGAAAATGTATCAAAGCTACAAAAGATTTTAGATGTTAACGTAGTAGGTATGTATAGAATAAATAAGGTATTCTTTGAGCATATACTACGTGGAAAGGGTAGATATATTAATATATCTAGCGAATATGGAACATTAGATGCAGTGCCATTCCATAGCTTCTATACATTAAGTAAGCACGCCGTAGAGATTTATAATGATTCTTTACGTAGAGAATTATTAAGATATCAAATTCCTGTTGTTAAGATTAGACCAGGCTCATTTAAGACTAATATGCAGGGTGGTGTATCAGGTCAGTTTGACACGCTTGTCACTACAACTAAGCATTTTGCTGACCCTTTAAACAAGATGAAGCATATAATGACTAAGGAGCTTGATAAGGCCATTGATCCTATGATCTTTGTTAAGGTCATTATGAAGGCTATCAAGGCAAAAAAGCCAAGGCTTTATTACAACGTGCACAGGTCATTTAAAATGAGGCTTTTATCATCCTTACCTGACAAGGTGCAGGATTTTGTTTACAATATTTATTTCTAATATTAAAAATAGCGTTTTCTAAGTAATTTTGTTATAGACATAATTATAATTTTATGATAATATATCACTATATTATTAATAGAGGTAGCAATGTAGATGAGTAATATGTGGAGAAGGCATTCGTTGAAGCATATGAAAGGTAACCATTGCCGAATAGGTATTTAGGCATAAATATTCTATGGGGATATAGGAAATACTTATATCACTCCTACGTAAGTAGAGGCGCTAGATTATATTATTTAAGGTACTAATGGGCGCTTACTATGAGCGTCCTTTAATTATTAATTTGGAGGTAAGAAAGATGTTAATTTCAAATGTTGATGTTAAAAAGCTAAAGGATAAATATGAAACTCCTTTATACATTTATGATGCTTCTCATATAAAGAAGAATATTGCTTCATACAAGGACAATTTTATATCTAAGCATTTCGAAACAGAAATTGCATTTGCATCTAAGGCCTTCCAGGTTAAAGAAATGCTAAGATTAATAGCTAAGGAAAATCTTTCATTAGATTCAGTATCATTAGGTGAGCTATATACTGCTGTTTCTGTTAATTTTGATATGAGTAAGGTATATTTCCATGGTAATAATAAATCAGCTATAGACTTACAATATGCTATTAAAAATGGTGTTGGTCATATAGTAGTTGATGGCTTAATGGAGCTTGAGGATATTAATGAGCTTGCCAACAATTTAAAGAAGAATATCAACATTTTAATTAGATTAAATTTAGGTGTTGATGCACATACACATAAGTACATTGTTACATCACATGTTGATTCAAAATTTGGTGTATCATATTGCTCTGATGATTTTAATGCGATGATGAGAATTATTAATAATTCTAAATATATTAATTTTGAGGGCTTCCATTCTCATATTGGCTCTCAAATATTTGATATGAGTGGGTTTGAGGCAGCAATTGAGAAGCTGGTTATTATCACTAAGGATTTCAAGCAGGATTTAGTATTAAACATTGGTGGTGGCTTTGGTGTTAAATACACTAATAATGATCGACCAATTCCATTAGATATTGTTTCTAAAAAGCTTATTACAATAACTGAGGATTTGCTTCAAAAGCATGAAACATCAATTAAAAAGCTAGTTATTGAACCAGGTAGAAGTGTTGTAGCTGAAGCTGGCTATACTTTATATACAATAGGTAATATAAAGAAAACATTAAACAAGCTATATTACTTTATCGATGGTGGTATGACAGATAATATTAGACCAGCATTATATGAAGCAAAATATTCATGTAATATAGTTGGTAAAGAAAATGAATTAAAAAATAAAATTGTATCTGTTGCAGGTAAGTGCTGTGAAAGTGGAGATATTATCATTGAGCAAATTACATTACCTGAGGCAAAGAAGGGTGATTTATTAATCACCTATACTACAGGTGCATATGGTTATACAATGAGCAGTAATTATAATAAGGCCTTAAGACCGGCAGTAGTGTTTGTTGAAAATGGTAAGGACAAGCTGGTTGTAAAGCGTCAAACGTTAGAAGATTTAATTAAGGATGAGGTGTAGAATATGGCAAATGTATTAAAGGGTAGTATAGTTGCGTTAGTAACTCCATTTAATGAGGATGGTACAGTAAATTTTCCTAAGCTTGGAGAATTAATTGATTATCATATCAATAATAATACTGATGGTATTGTTATATTAGGTACTACAGGTGAAGCATCAACTATTTCATTTGAAGAAGAGGCTGAAATAGTAAAATATACCGTAGAATATGCTAATAAAAGAATTCCTATTATTGTAGGCTCAGGGTCAAATGAAACTGATAAGGCAGTAAAGATGAGTAAAAAGTATTCTGAAATGGGTGCTGACTATGTTTTAGTAATTACTCCTTACTATAATAAGACAAATGAATCTGGATTAATTAAGCATTTTGAAATGGTTGCAAATGCATCTATTTGTCCTGTGATTATGTATAATGTTCCAGGAAGAACAGGAATGTCTATTAGCTTAAATGCTATTGAAAAGCTATCTAAGCATCCTAATATTTGTGGTATTAAAGAGGCTTCAGGAAATATTAGCTATTCTTCACAGGTTGCAAAATTTATATCTGATGATTTTGTTATGTATTCTGGAAATGATGATATTATTGTTCCTATGATGGCAATAGGTTCTGTAGGTGTTATTTCAGTATTAGCTAATATCGCACCTAAGCAAACACATAATATGGTATATGAATGCTTAAATGGTAACTATGCTAAGGCAAACAAATTACAACAAGAGCTTTTAGAGGTTGCTAATAATTTATTTTTAGAGGTTAATCCTATTCCTGTAAAGGAAGCAATGAATTATTTAGGCTTTAACGTTGGTGGATATAGAGCACCTCTTGATTACATGAGTGAATCAAATAAGATTAAGCTATTTAATACTATCGATAACAATAAGGAGGTAATCTTCTAATGAAGGCGGTTGTTGTTGGCTTTGGAGCAATGGGAAAGCTTGTTAAAGAGATGCTTGGCGATGACTTTTATGTAGCTGTAGCACCTGAGTGTGATACAAAATGCTTATGTGAGCTTAATGAAAAGGTTGATGTTATTATAGATTTTTCAAGCCCTAAGAATTTAGATATGATATATAAATATGTTTCAAAAAATAATACTCCAGTTGTGTTTGCTACTACTGGATATAGTGAAGAAGAGCTTCAAAAAATAGCTGAGCTTTCTAAGGTAGCTCCAATATTAAGAAGTGCTAATTTTTCTTTAGGTGTTATATTATTAAATAGGTTAGTAAGAGAAATTACACCTATTCTAAAGGATGACTTTGACATTGAAATTGTTGAGGCTCATCATAATTTAAAGGTTGATGCACCAAGTGGTACAGCAAAGATGCTACTTAATAGCTGTATAGATGCTACTGGCTATGAGGCTAATTTTGGCAGAGAGGGTTATTCTCCTCGAAAGCCTAATGAAATTGGAGTACATGCTGTTCGAGGTGGAACAATTGTTGGTGAGCATGATGTTATGTATTGTGGTGAGGATGAGATTATTACATTAAAGCATTCAGCTCATTCAAAGAAAATTTTTGCAAAGGGTGCAATTAAAGCTGCTAAGTGGTTAATTAATCAGGATAATGGTTATTATGACATGGAGGATGTTTTATTTAATTAGGACAAATAAACATTTAAATCCTCGTATAGTATCATTAAATAAAATGGTGTTAAAATGATTTTTAAACACCTGAGATAATAATGTTCGTTATACAAAAACAAAACAAAAAAATGTTCGAGAAAATGTTGAAAATTGTTGATATTTCAATATAAAAGTCATATAATATCAGCATATATTTTAATTTTGGGGAGAAGAAAAATATGAAAAAATATAATGTTGCAATCGTTGGTGCTACTGGATTGGTAGGTCAAACATTTTTACAGGTACTAAAGGAAGTTGACTTTCCTATTAATAATTTAAAGCTTTTAGCTTCAGCTCGTTCTGCAGGAACTAAGGTTGATTTTAAAGGTAAGGAAATTATTGTTGAGGAGCTAAATGAGAGCTCTTTTGATGATGTTGAGTTAGCATTATTTTCCGCTGGTGGAGATGTGTCAAAGAAATTTGCTCCAATAGCTAGAGCTGCTGGTGCCCGAGTTATTGACAATTCATCTGCTTGGAGAAATGATCCTGAAATTCCACTTATTGTACCTGAGGTAAATATTGATGATTATAAGATGAATAAGCTTATTGCTAATCCAAATTGTTCTACAATTCAAGCGATTTTACCATTAAAGGCAATTGATGATGCTTTTAATCTTACTAGAGTAGTATATTCAACTTATCAAGCTGTTTCAGGCTCTGGTCAAAAGGGTAAGAATGATTTAATTAGAACATTAGCTGGTGAAGAACCACAATTTTATCCTTATAATATTAGCCAAACATGTATACCTGAAATAGATGTTTATACAGATAACGGCTATACAAAGGAAGAAATGAAGATGGTTAATGAAACTCGAAAGATGCTTCATAAGCCTGATTTATTAATATCTGCAACATGTATTCGTGTTCCTGTTTTAAATTCACATGGTGTATCAGTAATGTGTGAGGTTGAAAAGGAATTTGATTTAGAAAAAGTTAATAATGTTTTAGCATCATTTGAAAATGTTGTTGTTTTAGATGATTTACAAAATCATATTTATCCTACATCATTATCATCAAATGGTACTGATAAGGTTTATGTAGGTAGAATTAGACGCGACCTTTCATCAAAGAATGGTATTATGTTCTATTGTACAGCTGATAACATCCGTAAGGGTGCTGCTTCTAATGCAGTTCAAATTGCATTAAAGCTTGTAGCTAAGGATGCAATCTAGGAGGAATTATGCTTGTTGTAACAAAATTTGGTGGTAGCTCATTATCATGTGCTACACAATTTGAAAAAGTTAAAAATATTGTTAAATCAGATCCTAAAAGAAAAATTGTTGTTGTATCTGCAATTGGTAAGAGGCAATCATCTGACACTAAAATAACTGATTTATTATATATTCTTCATGCACATCTTAAATATTCTGTTCCTTATAATGATATTTGGAATATGCTATGTGAAAGATATGTTGAGGTAAAAAATGATCTTGGAATCGAATATAATATTGAAGCAGAGCTAGAAGCTTTATACAATGAGCTTAATAAGGAAATGTCTCAGGATTATTTAGTTTCACGTGGAGAGTATTTAGCAGGTAAGCTTATGTCAAGCTATTTAGGCTATGAATTTGTTGATGCTAAGGAAGTTATCAAGTTTAATTTTGATGGTAAAATGGATGAGGCTTTAACAGAATATAATATCAAAAATGCTTTTAATAAATATGGCACTATAGTTGTTCCAGGCTTCTATGGTTCATATCCAAATGGTCAAATTAAACTATTAAGCCGTGGCGGTTCAGATGTTACTGGTTCAATTTTAGCAAAGGCCTTAAATGCTTCATTATATGAAAACTGGACTGACGTATCAGGTATTTTAACTGCAGATCCTAGAATCATTAAAAATCCTAAGGCTATTAAGGAAATTACATACACTGAATTAAGAGAATTATCATACATGGGTGCATCTGTTCTTCATGAAGAAACAGTATTCCCAGTTCAAGCCTTAAATATTCCTATTAACCTTAAGAACACTAATGAACCATCTCATCCAGGTACATTAATTAAGAATGTGTGTGATGATGAAACTGATATTGTTACTGGTCTTGCAGGAAAGAAGGATTTCTTATCCTTCAATATATCTAAAAACCATATGTCTAATGAGATTGGTTTTTTAAGAAAAGCTTTATCTGTATTCGAAAAGTACAATGTTTCTGTTGAGCACGTACCTTCAGGAATTGATTCATTCTCAGTAGTTGTTCCGAAATCTGGAACTGAAAAGATTCAATATGAAATTATTACTGAGCTTAAGAAGGAGCTTGATGCCAATGTTACTGTTGAATCTGATATCGCACTAGTTGCTGTAGTAGGTCGTAATATGGCAAAGCGTTCAGGTATTTGTGGAACAATTTTCCAAACATTAGGTAAGGAAAAAATCAATGTTAAGCTACTTGCTCAAGGACCATCTGAGTTAAATATTATTATTGGTGTGTCATGCAATGATTATGAGCTTACATTGAAGGTTTTATACGAAAGTTTAATTGCATAATTATAATAAATGATTAAGAGACTCAAATTTTTGAGTCTTTTATTTCATTTATTTAAACAAATGCAAAATAATATTTAATATATTAAATAAATATGTTATAATAAGAAGAACGGAGGAATGATAATATGAAGAAAAATGAATTAAAAAGCATATTACTTGAGGCTACATCAACTGGTGCTGACTTTGCTGAATTATTTTTTGAGGATACAAAGTCTACATCACTACGTGTAATTGTAGATAAAGTGGATGAGCTTACAAGCAGTCATTCATATGGTTGTGCATTAAGAATCCTTAAGGGGGTAGAGGAATCTTACGGATATACTAATGATATTACATATGAAGGTCTAATGAAACTTGCAAAATCTTTAAAAGAATCATTTAATAGTGATAAATTAATTAGTGATTTTGAGTTTAAGAATGATGTAGTTGAAAAGCATACTACATTTGCCTCTTTAGAATTTGATACTAAAAAGGCAATTGATGCATTAATAGAGGCAAATACTACTATGGCTTCTTATGATCCAAGAATTATTCAAGCCTTATCATTATTTACTTCTAGATGTCAAAAGGTTACTATTGTTAATACTAA
Source organism: Anaeroplasma sp. (assembly GCA_045594405.1). Lineage (GTDB taxonomy): Bacteria > Bacillota_I > Bacilli_A > Acholeplasmatales > Anaeroplasmataceae > Anaeroplasma. The sequence continues at coordinate 5,865 of JAZNYN010000005.1, read as the reverse complement.
TGGTGTTTTAAAGGATGACATTAGATTTAATCAAAGAGTTGCATTAAATGCTGTTGCAAGAGATGAAAAATCAATGCAAACTGGCTCTGCACAATATGGTGGTAACTTTGATTTCGAAACAATTATGAAGCATGATTTTGTTGCTGATGCTAAAGAGGCTGCGGAATCTGCAATCATTATGCTTTCAGCTGATGATATGGTTGGTGGCGTTTATGACGTTGTTATCCATAATGCATTTGGTGGAGTTATTTTCCACGAGGCTTGTGGTCACTCTTTAGAGGCTACATCTGTTGCTAAAAACTTCTCAGTATTCTCTGGTAAGCTAGGTGAAAAGATTGCTGCTGATTGTGTTACAGCAATCGATGATGGTACTATTCCTAACGAATGGGGAAGCGAAAATATTGATGATGAGGGTAATCCTCAACAAAAGAGAGTATTAATTGAAAATGGTGTTTTAAAGAGCTATATGGTTGATATGAGAAATGGTAGAAGAATGAATACTGAGGCTACTGGTTCATCTCGTCGTCAAAGCTATCGTTATTCACCAACTTCAAGAATGAGTAATACATATATTGCAAATGGTGAAAGTACATTTGAAGAAATTATTGCTGCTACAAAATCAGGCTTATTTGCTAAGAAGATGAGCGGTGGTTCTGTAAATCCAGCAACTGGTGAATATAACTTCTCAGTTCAAGAGGGCTATTTAATTGAAGATGGTAAGCTTACTAAACCAGTTCGTGGTGCTACTTTAATTGGTAATGGTAAGGATACATTATTAAAGATCGATATGGTTGCAAACAACTGTTCATTTGGATATGGTATGTGTGGTTCTGCAAGTGGTAGTATTCCTACATGTGTTGGTCAACCAACAATTAGAGTAAAAGCAATGACTGTTGGCGGAAAGGGAGGCAATTAATATGAATTTTGAGTTATTAAAACAAGAAGCTTTAAAGCTTGGTATTAACGAAATAGAAGTATATTCTGTTAAAACTAAAGGTATTGATATGTCTTTCTTTGATGGTGCTGTAGAAGGTAATACAACATCATTTGAAGATTTATTATGTGTACGTGGTGTATATAACAACCATATTGCAACAGTTTATACTGAAAATAATAACGATGATGAAATTCCTTATATTTTAAAAACTATTGTTGATAATGGTAATAATATTACTAAGGATGATCCTTATATTATGTATCCTGGTGATGATGAGTATCCAACAGTAGAGGAAAAGGAAACTGATTTCCAAGAACATCCTGCATATGAAAAAATTGAATTAGCAAATAAAATTCATAAGCTACTTAAGGAAAAGTGTCCATATACTTTTAAAACTGAATGTGGCTATGCTGAAAATGAATATGAATATTCTATAGTAAATACAAATGGATTAAATGTCTCTAAAAAAGGAAAGAATGCATATATTATTGCTGAGCTAATTGCTGTTAAGGATGGCGAGATGAAAACTTCTTATGACTATATGTATATTCATAAGTTTGCTGATATTGATTTAGAAAAATTTACTAATAAAATTGTAGAAGATGCTGTTAATCAATTTGGTGCAGAATCAATACCATCTGGTAAATATGATGTTGTGCTTGATAAGGGAGCTGTTAGAAGTCTAGTTGGTGCATACGCAGGTGTATTCTGTGCGGATTCTGTTCTTAAGAAAATGTCATTCTTAGAGGGTAAGGTTGGAGAGAAGATTTTTGGTGATAACATTACTATTATTGATGATCCACTTAATACATTAGCTCAATCTCAAGATACATTTGATGATGAGGGTGTTGCAACTAAGTCTAAAGCATTAGTAGAAAATGGTGTTTTAAAGACATATCTACATAATCTTACAACTGCTATGATGATGAACACTAAATCAACTGGTAATGGATTTAAGTCAGGTGTATCTGCACCAGTAGGTGTATTACCAAAGAACTTATATTTACAACCAGGAGAAAAATCTTTAGACGACTTATTTGAAGCTATCGGTGATGGTTTATATATTACTGATTTCGAGGGCTTACATGCTGGTGTTAATCCTATTAGTGGTGAATATTCACTTAAGTGTTCTGGCTTTAAGATTGTAAATGGAAAGAAAGCTGATCCAGTTACATTAATTATTATGTCATCATCAATTCAAGAAACATTAAATAATGTTTATTTAATTAGTAATGACTTCGAATTTAGAGGAGGAATTGGTGCTCCATCTATTGCACTAAAGAATATACCTATTTCAGGTAAATAATTTAAAGGAGTGAATAATATGGCAAAGGAAAAAAAGGCAAAAGTTAAACCAACTGCTGAATATGCAGTTGTAAGCGAAAAAAATGATCAATTAGTTAAGGCTAAGAGATTTAGTTTAACAAAATTCATTATTGAAATTTTTGCTGCTGCTATGCTAATAACATTTGGTGTTATTATCGTTGTAAAAAAAGAAGAAGCACAATTTGCGATTTTGTTAATTACTGGCTGTGTGGCTGTTTTAGCTGCTCTTATTAGAGTATTCCCGTTGTTAAGGTCCTTACAAACTAAACAAGCAAAAATAATTTCATTTATTGATATACTTATTCATGCTTTACTTGGTGGATATATCATCTTTACTGCCTTCTATTTCTTAAATAATCCTGAAGCTAAGTTTAGTACATTTAACAATGATGCTTATCATTATTATGTAGCTGTACTGTTATATACTCGTGCTATTTCTTTCTTCTGGGTAACGGTTATTTACAAGGAAAAAACAACAAAGTTTAATTTCTGGGTTCATATTGCTGCAATTACTATTTCAGTAATATTTGCTGCAGTAAGAGAGATGACCCCTTATATGATTGCTATCGCGTTAGCAACTATAGCGTTTATTGCTGCTGTAGGATTATCGTTTGATGCAGGTAGTGGTTTCCACAAATATCGTAAATCTATTAAGAATGCTAAAACTAAAGAAGAAATAATTCAAAAGGAAGAAGATATTAAGGAAGCTCCAGCTGTAAATGATAAAGATATTATTGATGAAATTGATCCAGCAACAATTCCTGTTGAAGAACCAGTTCAAGATAGTAATATTATTAGTTAATTACTAGGCCAATTAAATTGGCCTTTTAATTTCGTATATTTTAACCAAAAAACTATAAATTATGTTTACATTTGTAAAAAATATGATATAATCATATATGGCATTTTTTTCGCAATATCTGCGTTGGGAACTTAAAAGAGATAGTTATAAATAAGTAAGGAGGAGCAGATATCCCATAATATCTCTGTCTGCTAAATAAGTGTTATGAAATTAGAAAAGTTACAAAATAGTCGTGTTAAAGCTATCTTTGATGTTACACCTGAAGAATTTGCTGTTGCTATGGATAAGGCTTTTGAAGTATGCAATTCAAAGGTTACTATTAAGGGCTTTAGAGCTGGTAAGGCTCCAAAATCTGCATATATTAAGAACTATGGTGTTGAATCATTATATGATGAAGCATTAAATGCTGTTTTAAACAACAAGGTTAGTGAAATTTATGCTGATAAGGAATTATATGAAACAGTATTAGGTCAATTTGAACCTGCAATTGAAGGTGAAGATAAGGTTGATTTTGAAAAGGGCTTCCAAGTAAGCTTAACATTTGATGTTCAACCAGAGGTTAATTTACCTCAATATAAGGGTATTGAAATTGCTCCTGCTAAAACTACAGCTACTAAGAAGGATATCGATGCTGAAATCGAAGCAATTCTTAAGAAGGATGCTCAAATGGTATTAAAGGAAGAGCAAGTTATCGAAAAGATGGATTATGCTACATTTGATTTTGTAGGTTCTGTTGATGGTGTTGAATTCCCTGGTGGTACTGCAGAAAATTATGAGTTACAAATTGGATCTAAGCAATTTATTCCTGGCTTTGAAGATCAAATGATCGGTATGAAGGCTGGTGAAGTAAAGGATTTAGATGTTAAGTTCCCTAAGAACTATCAAGAAAAGTCTTTAGCTGGTAAGAAGGCTGTATTTAAGGTTACTTTACATGAGGTTAAGGTTGAAAAGCTTCCTGAATTAACTGATGAATATGTTGCAAACTTAAAGCTTGAAGGTATTAATAATGTTAAGGAATTAAAGGCTTCTAAGAAGGCTGAAATTGAAGCTAAGAAGGTTATTTCTGAAAAGGATCGTCAAGTAGATGAAATTATCAATAAAATTTTAGACAACTGTGTAGTTGATATGCCTAAGACATTAATTGATGAAAGAATCGCTATGCTTCGTGGTCAATATGAAAACCAAGCTAAGATGTATAATATTCCATTTGAAACATTCCTAGGCTTAATTGGTACTAACGTTGATACTTTCAATGCTGAGACTGAAAAGCAAGCTAAGAGACAAGCATTATTTAACGTTGTATTTACTAAGATTGTTGAGGTTGAAAAGCTTTCTCCATCTGTTGAAGCTGTTCAAGCTAAGGCTGAAGAAATTGCTAAGTCAAAGAATACTACTGCTCAAGAAGTATTAAAGACAAGCATCAACCAAATTTTCTCTGATTTAGCATACACTGCAGTAATTGAAATGTTACTTGTTAATGCTACATATCCAGAAAAGAAGTAATAATATAAAATTATAGCCGGATTTTCTGGCTATTTTTTTATGAGTAATTGTGATATATTATAATCAGAGGTGATCGATTATGCTTCTATATTTTATTAGGCACGCAGAGCCCATTTATGAGCCGGATTCTTTAACAGAAAAGGGGCATATTCAAGCTAAACTATTGGCTAATATTTTAAGCAAAAAAGGTATAAATAAAATCTATTCTTCAACTTCAAATAGAGCTATTTTGACCGCAAAGCCTACTGCTGATTTGTTAGAAAAAGAGATTAATTTAGTTGATTTTGCTAATGAAAAATACCCATGGGATAGCTTAACTGATGAGGATGAAAATGGGAGATTTTGGATATATCAATCAACAAAATATAAGGAGATTTTTCATTTAGAGGATGTTATAAATTTAAAAGATAGATGGTATGAGCATCCGTTATTATCCAAACCTAAATTTAAAGAAGAATTTGATAGAATTTCAGATGTGATTTCCTCTTTTTTTAAACCTCTTGGATATACATATTTAGGTCATGGAAAGTTTAAAATTGAAAGGGTAAATAACGATACAATTGCACTCTTTGCACACCAAGGATTTGGTCTTGCATTTTTATCTGTTTTACTAGGAATTCCTTACCCAAATTTTTGTACACATTTTGACCTTACCCACAGCTCATATACTGTTATTGAGTTCAATGATGATAATGGATTTTCTTACCCTAGAATTATTTCATTATCTAATGATTCTCATCTAAATTTTTGATTTAAATTTAAACAAAACTTGTTTTATTATACCATAAGGTATAAAAAAATTATAAAAAAAATAGTGCTTGAAATGATAAAAAAGTAGAGTTAAAATTATAGTATATTACGCTTATTTTTATTATTTATAATGGATGTAGGAGGGAAATGACATGGCGTCTTTAGAATTAATTAATATTAACAAAATTTATCCCAATAATGTTCAAGCTGTTTTCGATTTTAATTTAAAAATTGCAAACAAAGAATTCATCGTATTTGTTGGTCCATCTGGCTGTGGTAAATCAACAACTTTACGTATGATTGCAGGTCTTGAAGAAATCACATCTGGTGAGTTATATATCGATGGAGAATTAATGAATGATGTTGCACCTAAGGATCGTAACATTGCAATGGTATTCCAATCATATGCCTTATATCCACATATGACTGTATTTGAAAATATGGCATTCGGTTTGAAATTGAAAAAAGTTCCGAAGGCTGAAATCAAAAGAAGAGTTACCGAAGCAGCTAAAATCTTAGATATTGAACATCTGTTAGATAGAAAACC
>JAZNYN010000004.1:0-16128 GCA_045594405.1 Anaeroplasma sp. | reverse complement strand
ATATTCAAGGTATCCAACAAGCGTTGATGTTGAGCCTATTACGTTATTTAATATTTTTGACATAAAGATATTAAAATAATTAGCCTTAAAATAAGCCATTTGATATGATAGTATACCATAGGCTACTGAATGCGATCTATTAAAGCCGTAGTTTGCGAACTTTAATATTAATTCATAAATGTCCCTTGCTATGTTAGCTGAATATCCGTTTTTGATAGCTCTACTAATAAAATCATTAGAAAGCTCTGATAATGCGTGTGCATCCTTTTTAGAAACCGCACGCCTTAATATATCAGCCTCACCTAATGAGTAGCCAGCGAATGCTTGAGCAATCTTCATTATTTGCTCTTGGTATACAATTATGCCATATGTTGATTTTAATATAGGCTCAAGGATTTTATGTGGATATTGATGATCATTAGTATGCTTACGTCTAATAAACTCATCAATATTGTCCATAGGGCCTGGTCTATATAAAGCAAGTGTTGCAACCAAATCCTCAAATGAGGTTGGGACAAGCTTAGTTAAAACTCTTCTTATACCATCAGACTCAAGCTGGAAGATTCCTAATGTATCACCCTTTTGTAATAGCTCAAAGGTTTTCTTATCATTTAAAGGAATTTCTCTTAGCTTCTTTGTATCGAAGCCTGGAATTTCTCGCATGATTTCATCTACGATAGTTAAATTTCTAATACCTAAAAAGTCCATTTTTAAAAGACCTATCTTTTCTAAATCCTGAGCTTCTAGCTGTGATTGGTATAAATCATTAATACCATCTTGAACAGGAATAACCTCATCTAGAGGTGCTGATGATAAAATAATACCTGCAGCATGAGTTGATACATGACGAATCATACCATCAAGTCTTTTAGCAATATAAACTAAACGATATACATCATCACGATCCTTAACCTGTAATAGAACCTTATCATAACCATTATGCTCTACCATCTTAATAAGCTCATCTATTCTAGATGCTTCAACCTTATAGACTCTTCCTAAATCACGGAATGATGACTTAATAAGGAACGTAGAATATGCACTTATATTACATACATGATTTTTACCATAAACATTCTTCACATGATTAATTACATCATCTCGATAAATATCAGGAAAATCTGTGTCTATATCTGGCATACTAATTCTCTCTGGATTTAAGAATCTTTCAAATAATAAATCATAATTGATTGGATCAACCTCAGTAATACCTAAGCAATATGATACTAAGCTGCCTGCCGCACTACCACGACCTGGACCAACCAATATATTATTTGACTTTGCATATTTGATGAAATCCCATACAATAAGGAAATAGTCATTATAACCCATCTTATCAATTACAGACAGCTCATAGGCTAATCTATTTTGATAAACAGGGCTCGGCTTACCTAATCTTTTTTGTAGTCCTTTATAGCATAACGCATCTAAAAACTCCTTAGATGTAGCACCCTTAGTGTTAGGGTATTTAGGTAATGCAATTCTTTCATTGAATAAATCTAAATTGATTGATGAAATAATCTCGTCTAATGAAGCATCGCTAATAGGCTGCTTAGGAAATGAATAATCCTCATATTCTTGTACATTAACGCCATTACCTGCAATTAGCGTGATAGCCTCATAAACCATAAAATCGTTAGGCTCTAGATAACAGCATTGATGAACAGGTACAGTCTTAGCACCAGATGCCTTTGCAAGCTCAATTATTTTTTTATTTGAAGAAAGCTTATCTAATCTGTTAGTTAAGGAATATCCAATGTAAATATTACCCATGTTTGATAATAATCCGGATAATAGCTCAATTGAATTACTTTGAATGTATCTATCTAAGTAAGAACCGTTAAATACTAAAATTATTACTAGGCACTCTTGATAATCTAAAAGCTCATTTAAGCTTATATCTTTGTTAGTCGAAACCATGGAAGATAATTTAATTAAAGCTTTGTAGCCTTCATGGTTTTTAGCATATAGTAAATATTTGCTTATATAGCCATCCATATCTCTAATAGATACCTCTAGACCTATTATAGGCTTAATATTATTTTGAATACATGCTTTATAGAATTTATAATGACCATACATATTAACATCTGTAATAGTCAAAAAATCAAAGCCAGATGACTTTGCCATAGCAACATACTCATCTAAATGAATGGCATTATTAAGCAATGTATATTCAGTTTGTCCGTATAAAAAACCACGCATATCGTCATCCTCCTTGTAAATATTATTTTACAACAAAAATGACTTTAATTAAACTCTTTTATTTCTTTTAATTCTAAATAAAATAAAAACACCAATTGCAAGGACTGCTACAGAGGCTAAAAGGTATATAACCTCCTCACTTTCAAAAAAGCTCATAAGCTTATCATCATTTACAACAGTAATATAAAAGCTTTTTGTAGTACTTAAGCCCGAGGAATTAATTGCATATGCTGTCGCAAGGTATTTACCCTTTTTTGTGTAGTCTACATTATCATCATTAATAATAAGTGACAACGCCACATTTTCATCACTATCATCATAAACCTCTATATATTGAGAAAAATCTATTCGTTCATTTTCCTTAACTGTTATATCATTAACTAATATAGTTGGTGAAACTGATGATATAACATTTACTGCTATAGACTCTATCGTTTCATTTTCTCCATCAGAAAAGGAATAATAAATGTGATATTGTCCTACCTTCTTAACTATATCATGACGTATTGTTACTTGATCTATACTTAACCTTTGGCCATTGTCCTCTAAATATTCTATGTACCTATAAAAATCATAGAAGCCTATATCATCATAATAGTCTAATGTTAATATATTTGTATATAAGCTGATTTTAGGTACCATATTATCAACAACACTAACATTAACAAACACACTTGTATAATTTCCTGATAAATCACTTACCCTAAACTCGTATACCCTCTCTCCTATTATAGAGGTGTCTATATCTGGATATTCTATTCTGCTTGATATATCGCCATCACTTTCATCCTTTGCTCTAAAAAAACCGCAAAGATTAGGAGTAGAGCCAAGCATTACTTCAATTCCAGTTTGTTCACCTAGATACTCTATTGCCGGAGCCACATCATCATAAACCTCTACTACAAAAAAGTGACTAGAGCTATTTCCAGAGGAATCTACAGCAACAATACTACACTCATAATGTCCTGCCTTAGATATATCAATTGATTCATAATATTCTACTCTAAGCTCTTTATCATAATTATCAGTTATTTCAAAGTAATCTGAAAGGCTATATTCACTACCCTTTTTTATTCTAATATTATCAATTAGCCCCGTAATATTAGGACTTATTTTATCAACAACCTTAAAGGTAACTAGGCACTTATAGTTATGACACGTACCAGGTATATATTTACTGTTTTCAAACGCCTTATACCATACATAATATGTACCCACCTTATTGGTTTTTACATCGGTAAGATAATATAGCCAATCCCCCTTATCAATAATATTAATTTGAGCATCCTCTAATAGAATTCCATCCCTATATAATTTTGCATATGGAAGCTCATTATAATTATAAATTGAGTCTCCAACCTGTACCTCAATTTCTGTATTATACCACTCATAGCTCCATACTGCCGCAGAAGCATTAGGTGACAATAATATTGCTAGTAAAATAAATAAACCTAAGATAAGCTTTTTCATTGAAGCTTTCTAAACCTTTCGTACACTGCTTGAAAAACCTTATATTTAGAATGAATGTATGATAATCTTGAAAGCTCATCGAGTAAATATTGAGCAACAAAGCAATCATAGCTTAGCTCTAAAGCCTTACTAGCAATTTCTACTATAAAATCAAAACGCTCCTTATCTGTTTTAATTGTAAGATATTGGAAAAATAATGGATTAAAATCAACATCAAAATCACTATCAGATATATTATCAGCAATCATATAAAATAGCTCTTCATTTTTGTAATAATGAATAAGTAAATTTGCTGATCGTCTACAATCCTTATAATATTTTTCATTAATTGATTGTTTAGGATTAAAAATAAGCTTTACGAAGATAAGTAATGTATTTCTATATGTTTTATTATTGATAGACTTAAAATACTTACTATAATTTTTATACATCTTATTCTTCAGAAAATATAAACAAATATAATAATTAATCTCATCTAATAATGAATATTCACCATAATTGATGAGTATATTCTTAACATTAATATAGGTGTAGTTTATATTATGATTATTACTCTTAACCTCGGCTTTCATCAAATACATATAAGACAAAATTTGTAGCTCCTTAGGTAAATCAAAAAGCTCAATGATACTGCTAAGATTGTCACAAGCCTCAACAAATGCCTGACGATAATAACACAATATAGCATGGAAAACGTAAAAAACGCTAAGGTCAAATTTATTCATAGTAGAGGCTAGCTTAAGTATTTCAAAATCAAGCTCCATTGCTTTATCAAAGTTTTTATCACAAATTGACTTTACTAGGGCTATAATTTTGCTTCTATAATTATCAAAGCATCTAGTCTTTTCCTCTGCTTCTTTAAGCCCCTTAACATTTTTATACAGGTATGCTGATACAGATTTATATACTAGATCCTTTAGATTAAGTAATACATCCACATCATCCTTTTCTAAATTAAGCCTAACACATACATCATGAATTATCTTTTTATTTGGTCTAATGCTATTTCTTTCTATCTTACATAGATATGATAGTGAGCATATGTCAGCAACAGTAGAATCTAAGGTTTTAGATTGCTTAATTCTTTGCTGTCTTAGCTCTGCTCCTATAACATTATGCTCATCATTGTAAATTTTATTTCTTGCGTATATCTCTTTACGAATTATATTCATAAAAAATCTCCTTTGTACCTTAATTTTTGAAAGAGTGTATATATCATAAGCCATACCAAAGAAAATTTCTACAAAAAACACATTGATAAAAAAAATTTTTTGCCCTTAATTATTTAGATGTATATAGTATTAAACAGGAAAAAGAGAAAATTTGCTCGCCATTATCAATGAAATGGCTTGTTGAGAAACACACTCTTTCTACTTTTATGTTACCATCACTAAGAAAAAAATTTATTTCTTCTTCTAAGTCTTTCTCATGTTCACAGTCAAAAACCTTAACCTTCATATAATCACCATATAAATTTTATAACAATTAACAAACAAAAAAATGCGATTTTAGTCGCATTTTCTTTTAATCTTACAATATTTATTTAGCCTACAAGCATCACAGCTAGGACTGATAGCCTTACAATAATATCTACCAAATAATAAGAATAAATGATGGCCATTTATCCACTCATCCTTAGGTATATATTTAGTAAGCTCTTTTTCTGCCGCAAAAACACTTACATCCTTTTTATAATAGCCTAAGCGGTAGCCTACTCGATAAACGTGTGTATCCACCGGAAAGGCAGGTATTTTGTAGCCCTCTGCTAAAACAACACTTGCTGTTTTTCTTCCTACACCGGGAAGTGTTGTAAGCTCCTCTATAGTGCTTGGAACTGTACTATCAAAATTCTCATATAAGCATTTAGCTAATGCCAATAAATTATTAGTTTTATTTTTAGCAAGACCTACTGGATTGATAATATTATACACATCAGTATAGCTTGCATTCATAAGCTCATATGGAGTTGGATACCTCGAAAAAAGTATTGGTGTAATAGAATTAACTCTTTTATCCGTAGTTTGACTAGAAAGCATTACTGCAACTAAAAGCTCAAACATATTTGAATAATTAAGCTCACACCTAGGATCAGTAATAACCTCCTTAAGTAATGCTACTATTTCTTTTGATTTTTCTTTATTCATTATTTAACACTCTTTAAGAAATTCTTAACGCTTTGAGAAACCTCGTTTGGCTTTTCATCCTTATCCTTATTTAATGCTTGAGCAAGTGACTTCATAGTAATGTTTCTATTAATTGATTCTAAATAAGAAACAGCACTATCAATATCCTTTGCTGTATACTTATCATCATTAATTAATGAAGCTAAAATATCAAGCTCAGATGCAGTTAAGACTCTATTTAAGGCTTTTTGTAAAACCTCATTAGCCTTAGTTAGCTCATCTGTAGGAATAATTCCAGTTTGTAAAATAGCATTAATCTTATCATATAAGCAATCTAGCGATATGTATTCATGTCCCTCGCCATTTTCATATGAAATGTAAATTTCATAGAAGCTACGCTCCATTAAGCGTGCAAGACATGCTTCTAGCTTTGGCTTAGTGATAACTAAGCTTTCCTTAATTTCATTAACATTAAGAGTTTTTTTAGCTAATGCTTGTTCAATAACCTTAAATAAAACTAAGATTTCTCCAGTCTTTAAGGATAAAGCCTTAGCATTATCTACTATAAGCTTTTCATAATTTATATAACCTTTTTCAAATAGTTCCTTAAGCATATCTTTATGTCTCCTTACTTCTAATTTGATTAAATGTATAATCAAATCCTTCTATAAAGGCATCATGGTTAATGACCTCATGCCTTATAGTAATTCTTTCAGTTGCTGATGAATAAATAATTTCATGGATAGCAGGTGCCTTATCTATACGTAATGATTGTATTTTATCATATGGTATATCTAGCTTATCTGCTAACATTCTAGCAGTACCGCTTGGTGAATCCTTTTTAGTTGATGCATGAATTTCAACAAAATCAAACACATCATATTCACTAGCACATGATTTTAATAATTCAGTAAATAATGGTATCCCCTTAGCATAGTTACACGACCAATAAAACAAGCCTTTACCTGTTTTAGATAAATTATCTAGCTGATCCTTTGTATAGCCAGTGGTTCCACTAATAACAGGTATATTATTTTCAAGTGCATAAATAATATTGTCTATAGCTGAGGGATTAGAAAAATCAATAACATAATCTATTTTTTTATCAACATCCCTAAGGCTTTTATATATTTCAATATTATCACAGCTAGTTAAATCTACACCTATAATCTCATATAAGTCCTTATACTTATTATAGATTCTTCTACCCATTCTTCCGTTTATCCCAATAATAACTATAAGCATATACTTCACCCTTGTTAGTATATGCCTTTAGCTTTAAAATATCTTAGGAAGCCTCCTTATCAAGCGCGTCCTTTGCTGCGTTTTGCTGTGCTTCCTTTTTTGTTTTGCCTATACCACGACCCATTAAAATGTCGTCCATATAAACAACAGCTTCAAATGTTTTATTGTTTGCAGGTCCTTCATCCCTAACAATTTCATATCTAATTCCACGCTTTTCAGATTGAAGCTTTTCCTGAAGTATTGATTTATAATCCTTAAATATTAAAACCTTTTGTAGCTGTGGAATAATTAATTTTTCTACTATTCTGTAGGCTTCCTCGATGCCACCATCTAAGAAGATTGCACCTAATACTGCCTCAAAGGCATCGGCTATAATAGCAGGTCTTTCTCTACCACCGCTATTTTCCTCACCTTTACCTAAAAACAAAAATTGGTTAAGATTAATACTTTTAGCATAAATGTTTAGTGCTTCCTCACAAACAGCCTTAGCTCGACTTTTTGTTAATACTCCTTCATCTAAATCAATAACAGAATATAAATATTTTGACATGCATAGCTCTAATACAGCATCTCCTAAAAACTCCATTCTCTCATTTGATTCAGTTTGGTGCTCGTTAGCATATGATGAATGAGTTAGAGCAGTTTCTAATAATTCAATATCCTTAAATTCATACGAAATGATATTTTCAAAATTCTTAAGCTTCATTTGTAGTGCTTCCTTGTTCTGGCAGATTAGCAACAACCTTATCAATAATTTGTGCCTCTACCATAGTCTTTACCTGTCTAATCGCATTAAAGAAGGCATATGAATTAGAAGAACCATGTGCTTTAACTACTGGACAGCCAATACCTAAAATCATAGCTCCACCAACCTCTGATGCATCCATTCTCTTAGCGAATCTCTTTATATTCTTACCCATAAATAGGTAGCCAATAATACCACCTAGGGATGCTTTAATTTCTTCCTTAAGCATTCTTCCCATAGTTTTAGCTGTACCCTCTAATGTTTTAAGTGCTATATTACCACAATAGCCATCACATAAAATGATATCGCCTGGACAATCAATAACCTGATTACCCTCAACATTACCGTAGAAATTAATATTTGGAGTATTCTTTAAAAGCTCGTGTGTTAATTTATCAACCTCACGACCCTTTGCTTCCTCTGAACCAATATTAAGTAAGCATACCTTTGGCTCACTTATACCTAAAACCTCTTTAGCTACAATAGATGCTGCAACAGCAAATTGTTGGAAATGCTCTGGACGTAATTCGATATTAGCACCTACATCAAGTAATAATCTAGGCTTTCTATCAAAATTTGGAATGATTGGACATAATGCAACTCTATCCATTTGCTTAAGCTTTCTTATAATTAGGTGTGCACCCATAACAACACATTGAGTAGGTCCGCTAGTAACTACAGCATCAACCTCTTTATTCTTCGCTGCATACATACTCATACATAATGAAGAATCCTTCTTGCTTCTTACAGCCTTAACAGGATCATGCTCACCCATATCCATAGTAACATCAGTGTGAACAATTGTAATTCTTTCACTGTTTGTTAATAATGGCTTGATTTTAGCCTCATCACCATAAAGTACAATTTCAATATTCTTAAATTTTTTTACTGCCATCATAGCTGCAGGAACAGTTGTTGAAACACCATAATCGCCGCCATTAGCATCTACACCAATTTTAATCATATGTATATCCTCCATCGTCTAATATATTTTAACATAAATATATATAATATTTAACTAATTTATTTTATTTCTTTGATTTTCAAAATTTTTAACTATACTAACCCATTTAGGACTATATAGCTCCTTTTTCATAAATCTCTTTATATATACCTTTGAATCCTCATATGCACATTTCCAAATCTTAAAATCAGTTTGAAAGTCCGCATAATCTAGGGCAACATGACCACTTTGACTATCACCTAAATAATCTCCTGGTCCTCTTAGGTTAAAATCCTCGGCAGCTATATCAAAGCCATTTGAGCTTGCCTCTAGCACTTTAAGCCTTGGACAATACTCATTATTACTTACTAAATAACAATAGCTTTGCTCCTCTGATCTACCTACTCTACCTCTAAGCTGATGGATTTGTGATAAACCAAATCTTTCGGCATTTAAAATAATCATAGCCTGACAATTAGGTACATTAATTCCTACCTCTATTACCGTAGTAGCTATTAATATATCATATTTTTTATATTTAAAATCTTGCATTATTTGGTTTCTATCAATAGCCTTCTGCTTACCATGTGCAACTGCAATATTACAGCTTAATCTGCTTGAAAAATATTCATATGCACTTTCTATATTAAAAACATCATAATCTGGATTATCCATAACCATAGGTACAACTATATATATTTGCTCATTTCTATTCAAATGATTATTAATAATCGGTATTAAATCATCCATGTCGCTTTGTCTAACAATAGATGTGATAACCGGCTTTCTTCCCTTAGGCATAACCTCAATAGATGAAATATCCAAATCACCAAAGCGTGTTAAGCCTAAGGTTCTTGGAATAGGTGTTGCAGTTAAAAACAGTGAATCAACACCCTTAATTTTATCTAGTAATCTTTGTCTTTGGATTACCCCAAACTTATGCTGCTCATCTATAACACATAAGCCTAGCTTGTTAAACATAACATTTTCCTCTAATAGCGCATGAGTTCCAATGACTATACCAACACGACCATGAGCTAAACGATACAAAATATCGCTCTTAGTCGATTTTTTAATTGATGAGGTTAATAGCTCAATTGTTATACCAAAGGACGATAAACAGGCCTTAAACTCATTGTATTGCTGATTAGCTAAAAGCTCAGTTGGAACCATTACTGCAACCTGATATCCATCTAAATATGTAAGGTAGGCAGCTATGATTGCGACAATTGTCTTACCAGAGCCTACATCACCTTGGACTAACCTATTCATTGGTATTACTGACTGCATGTCAAGTGCTATCTCGTCAATAACCTTGCTTTGATCAGAGGTAAGCTCGAAAGGTAAATTTCGAATAAACGCAGAAAGCTTTTCTCTATCTATATTTCTTGGAGTTTTAAGCTTTCTTCTATTGTTTTCAGATAGTAGCATAAGTGAAATCGAATACCAGAAAAACTCCTCATATTTTCTTCTTCTTTGTATTTGAATATAATCTTCCTTTGTTTGAGGGAAATGTGATAAATATACGTATTTAGATGCATTATATAGCTTATACTTATCTAGTAGCTCTATAGGCAAGCTTTCCTCAATTTCGGGATTAGTAGAAAAAACACCCTTTACCGCTCTATGCATCATTGAATTAGAAATAGCTTTAAGCTTATATTCCACTTCAATTCGGTATTTAAATTCATCAAAGAAAATGTCGGTAAATGTAAAGGTATTAATATCTCTTTTGTATCTACCATATAAAATACATTTACTTCCCTTATTTAGCTTATACCTTAAATACTCCTGAGAGAATGTTACACACTTAACTCTAAAGTAATTAATAATAGCATAAAATATTACAGTCTTAACATTCTTACGATAACTTACAAATGTAACCTTAGAATCAATAACTGCCTCTACAGTAACCTGATTACCTGATAATACATTTTCATTATCAATTTCATATACATTATATTTCTTAGGGAATGTATGAATAAGGTCTAAAGAATTCTTAATTCCCTCTATATTAAGCTTTTCAAGTGTTACAGAGCCAATGCCCTTAATATCCTTTAATTCCATACATTCACCTCCTATAGAAAATTAAAAGGTTGGATAATTCCAACCTATAATTAACGATTATTCAACAGCGATAATATAAGAATAAATATCTTGCTTACCGTCAATGATTTCAACATCACAGTCAGGATTAATTCTTGCTACTAAACCTTCTAATAAGCCTTGTTCCTCTTTAGTAATATCAGAACCACAGAAGAATGTAATAATTTGAGATTCAGCACCAATCATACCATTTAATAATTCTACTAAAGCATCGTGCTTCTTTTCAGTTGAAACTACTATATTACCATTTGAAATACCCATAAAATCACCAGAATTAATCTTTACACCATTAATTTCAGTGTCACGGATAGAATATGTGATTTCACCAGATGTTACATTAGCAATAGCTTCACTCATTTGTTCATAGTTTGCTTCCATTGTTCCTTCAGGATCAAAGTACATTAATGAAGCATAGCCTTGAGCAATAGTTTTAGCCTTAATAACTTGAACGTTACAATCCTTAGCCATAGATGCAGCTTGGTTAGCAGCCATAATTACATTACCATTGTTTGGAATGATAATTACATTTTCAGCGTTTACAGCATTAATAGCGTCTAGGAATGATTCTGTAGATGGATTCATAGTTTGACCACCTTCAATTACATAATCAACACCTAAATCCTTAAATGTTTGTACAATACCATCACCAAAGCATACAGATACTAATGCAAATTGCTTTCTAGGCGCCTTAACAGGCTCTGCAGCAGCACCAGATTGTAATTGAGAATGCTGTAATCTCATGTTCTCAATTTTTAAAGTTATAAACTCACCATACTTTTGTGCGATATTTAAAACCTTACCTGGCTTGTTAGTGTGAACATGAATCTTAACGATGTTTTCATCTTGAACAACTACAAGTGAATCGCCTAATAATGATAATGGTGTCTTTAAATCTTGCTCATCAAAGCTTTGTGGCTTATTTAATTCAATAATAAATTCTGTACAGTAGCCAAACTTAATTTCTACATCTGCTTGGCTAGCTGCAGATTTGTTTTCTACTGGCTTAGTATCCTCAGCTTCAGCAAGAGATAAAACCTTGCCATATAAAGCCATGATCATACCATCAATAATCTTACAGAAGCCGGCAGCACCTGAATCTACTACACCAGCTTCCTTTAATACAGGAAGTAGGTTTGGTGTATTAGCTAAAGATACTAAAGCCTCTTGATAATATGTTTCTAATAATGCATTAATACTATTAATTGAAGAAAGCTTTGCCTTAGTATTATCAGTAGCTTCTCTGATAACTGTAAGGATAGTACCCTCTACTGGCTCCATAACTGCCTTATAAGCAATTTCCTTACCACCCTCTAGACATACCATAAAATCTTCAATTGATAATGTATTTGATTTAGCCTTGTTAATACCTACATATAATCCTCTAAAGAATTGTGATAGGATAACACCTGAATTACCTCTTGCACCCATAAGTGCACCACGAGATAAAAACTTAGCTACTTCTACGATTGAGCTTGATTCACAAGCGTTCATTTCTCTAACACCTGACATTACTGTCATTGACATATTTGTACCTGTATCTCCATCAGGTACTGGGAATACGTTTAATTCATCTATTTCTTTGTGATTGTTTTTTAAATTGATTGCTCCATTCATTACCATCTTCTTAAAAAGAGCGACACTAATACTACTAACTGCCATGGTAATCCTCCTAATTATGATCTTAAATTTCTTGTATAGTATAAAGCAGACAATGCTGCACGTAGTAAAAATTCACAACGATTTTTTTGTTCGAAAAATATAAGGGCCAAAAAATCATAAAGCCCACACCCAAATTAACTGATAAAACTTCCCTTCAGCATACCACGTGATTATGGCGCTAATTACAATATATACCATTATAATTTAATTATAATTAACGACACTGATATACTATTGAAATATAACACTTTTTCTATTCAATGTCAAATTATTTAGAGTTATTTTTGTATTTTTCTCGACAAAAGCGTAAAAATAGATTTATTTTGTTTTTTTTCATAAAATACTTGATTATTAATCAAATATAAGTTATACTATTAAGGCTGAATGAATTAATTTACATCGTAAGGAGGTAAAAACATGGCTAAGTGTTATATCACTGGAAGAGGCACAATGACTGGTAACTATAGATCACATGCATTAAATGCTACACGTCGTACTTGGAAGTGCAATCTTCAAACAGTTCGCATTAAAGATGAAAATGGTAATGTTAAGAAAGTTAAGATTTCTGCAAGAGCTTTAAAGAGCGGAAAAGTAGAAAGAGCTTAATTGTTTGCATAATACTGGCTAAGCCAGTTTTTTGCATTTTATAGAAGGAAAAAGTGCTGAAGTGAAGCACTTTTTTTATTTGTAATAATGTTAAAGGGTAAGCTAACTCATGATGAGCAACTTACCGTTTTTAAAACCTTTAGTCGATTATTTATTTCTTTTTGTTCTTCTTGATATTTATCTAACACCTTTTGATAGTTACTACTACTTAAATTTTCTTCTATTAAATCTTCATAAAGCTTTATGACAATTTTCTCTATTTTTGTAGTCTTACAAGAAGTTTATTTTTTTCATCGACTAGTTTTTGTAATTCATCTTCAGTACTCGCTTTCTCAATAATATTATTTAAGAATACATCATCACTTAAATTAGCTCTTGTACTTTTTATATATTTTTATTAATACCTACTACATCATCAACAGGTAGTGTAAAGGCTATACCTTGTCCTGGTGTGTCTAGGCCGACCTTTTCATAAATTGCTTTTAAAACTGCTTCTTTAATTTTTTTAGGAATAATAATCATAACAACTTCTTTTTCCGAAGAAATAGAAATACCAAAGAATTTTTCAATCTCTGTATTTGCAGTACCACGAGCATTAAGAATAGTACCACCAGTTGCACCACATTCTTTTACAGCATCCATTACTTCTTCTGAATAACCGCTATTTATGATTGCAAAAACCATTTCAAATTGATTTTCCATATTAAACACCTCTATTTGTTCTGTTATTAATCATAAATTGATATATTGAAAGTCCCATAACTGAAGAGATAGGAACAACAACAGCAACACCTTTCCCATTACGAATTGTTTTAAATTTTTCATCAAGTGTGTTAAGTACTTTAGTAATTTTATCATTTCTTACCACACTTAAAATAATACCTTTTTCATTACTTAAACCCAAATTTTCTAAAGCCTGAGTTGGAGCAGTACCATTGCCATACATTATCATTTGTAAATTACTTTCATGTTGTGAGATGACATCAGCATAGAACTCAGTTTTATTACGATCTACAATTGTAATAATTAATTTTGCTTTTTTTATTGAACTATTTTTCTTATTATCCATTTTATCACCTACATGAAATCAATAATTTGCTTATCATCTTCACTTAAAATACGACGCATTGCAATAGTTTCTTTAACTTTATTTTCCACAATTGCTTTAAAACCCAATAATTGAATAGTAATAAGCGGTGTCATTGCGATCATGGCTACAATACCAAATCCATCACGAAGAATTGCGCTTTCTCCCAAAAGTTGATAACAAGCACCTACTGCAAAAGGTAAAATAAATGTTGATGCCATTGGCCCAGATGCAACACCACCAGAGTCAAAAGCAATAGCAGTATAAATTTTAGGTACAAATAATGATAATCCTAAAGATAAGAAATAACCAGGAATTACTATATACATTAAGTTAAAATCAAAAATAATTCTAATCATAGATGAACATATTGCTATACCTACACCAATACTTAAACCAATTGTCATTGATCGTTTTGTAATATAACCACCAGTTATTTCTTCTACTTGTTTCTTTAAAACATGAACCGCAGGTTCTGCAAGTACAACAATCATTCCCATTACAAAACCAACTGGAATAAGAATATACTTACTATTTTCTGCAATTTCTACACCTAACTTATATCCAACAGGCATATACCCAATATTAACTGATGTTAAAAACATCACAAGGCCAATAAATGTATAGGCAATACCAATAAATATTTTCTTTAAATGTTTAAATGATAAGTGTAAAATTAAGAAATTTATCACAAGAAAGGAAACAACAACTAATCCAAGTGCCATTCCTACTTCACCAAGAACTTTTAATAATTCATGAATAATAGCAGCAAACACTTCTCCTTCAATGGCATAGCTAGGTACTTCATAATTTAAAGACCCATTTGACATTACACTTAATAATAACACTACAAGTATAGGACCTACTGAACATAATGCGACAAATCCGAAACTATCTTCTTTAGCATTCTTACCACTTAATACATTCGCTATACCTACACCAAGTGCCATTATGAATGGAACAGTAATAGGACCTGTTGTAACACCACCAGAGTCAAATGATAAAGGAAGTAAATCACCATTCCCATTAATTAAAACTAGCATTCCAAGTGCAAATAATAGCATATAGAATAACATTAATAGATTAGACAAGTTTTTCTTAAAAATAATTCTAAGAATTGCAAACACGATAAATGTACCCACACCTACAGCAATACCAACCATTAATAATGTTGGATTAATAACAGCTTTAACTTGCTCAGATAATACTTTTAAATCAGGTTCTGCAATTGTAATTAATAAACCTAACAAGAAAGCAATGACCAAAAGTAAACCTAACTTTCGCTTTTTCGCAAGACCTGACCCTACATTATGCCCCATTGGTGTCATTGCTAAGTCAGCCCCAAGTGTAAATAATGCAATACCTAAAATTAGAAAAACTGTAGAAACTAAAAATGTCACTAATTCAACTGTTGTTAAATCTACAATAGGGGTAAAAAATAAAATTAATACTATAGCAACAATTGGTAAAACAGACATTGATGCTTCTTTTAATTTTTCAATTAATATTTTCATTTTAAACCTCCTTTTTCTATTAAAAAAGTAGAAAGTACTTTAATATTTTCTACTTTTTCTTATTATATTTAATATACCAAATTTTCTAGTTTTTTGAAAGTATAAGGCTTAAAATAATTGACTTATAATTTCTGCAACTTCAAGTAGTATTTTCTTAAATTACGTATTTTGTTTTACCACAATTTCATTGTTATCATCATCAATAAAATAATATTCTATTTCAAAATCATCAAAATCCATTTCATCTGGCAACATACTTTGTTTAACAAAGATAGCTGGTTTGTCGTTAACTATTGGCCATTCAGCACCTTGAAGCCATTGAGGCATTTCCCCATTTTCACTTTTACAAATTGTTCTTAGTGCTTTTTCTAATTGTTTTTCGCTAATTAATTCCTCAAGGTTCTCAAACTGTTTTTGTAAGAATT
>JAZNYN010000003.1:0-4499 GCA_045594405.1 Anaeroplasma sp. | reverse complement strand
ATTAATATCCTTAAAATATTCAAGCTTATCTCTTCCTTGAATTTCTAATAATATTCTTACCTCATTATCTATGTGAGTAAGAGTAATATATTTAAAATCCTTAAGAAGCGTAAATAGCTTATTTCCATCAAGCTCCTTAGTTTTATCCTTTGTAAAAATAAAAGCTATGTAGCGTCTATTAGATTTATCAAGCTTATAAATATCTAAGATTTTACAATAAGACTTCATAAGCTTTTCATGCATATATAAAAGTAAATCATCATCTACACTACCAAATCTATCAGTAAGCTCATTAACTAAATCATTAAGACCTGATAATGATTTTAGCTTATCAATTTTTTTGTGAATCTTAATACGTGCATCGTCATTATTAACATACGACTCCTTAATAGTTCTATTAGTCATTAATGATGATAATGACTTATCCTCTTTTATCTCATCAGAAGAGTCCTTTTTGTTTATTTCCTCGTCTAATATCTTTAAATACATATCAAGACCTACTGTTTCAATAAAGCCTGATTGCTCCTCGCCTAATATATCTCCACTGCCACGAATAGATAAATCCCTCATTGCTATTTTATAGCCTGAGCCTAATTCGTTAAATTCCTTAATGGTTTCTAATCTCTTTTCTGCATCAGGTGTTAGCATCTTTCGAGGCTCATACATTAAATAAGCATAAGCAATTTTATTAGAGCGACCAACACGACCTCTAATTTGATACATTTGAGCAAGGCCTAATCTATCGGCATCATGAATTAATAATGTGTTGGTATCTGGCATATCAATACCAGTTTCTATTATCGTTGTACAAAGCAAAATATCAAATTCCTTATCGATAAACTTCGCAATCACATTCTCTAGCTGATCCTTTGATAGCTTTCCGTGACCTATACCTATTCTTGCCTCAGGAACTAACGAGTGTAGATGAACTGCAACATCCTCTATTGAATCAACCCTATTATATAAATAAAATATTTGTCCACCTCTTGCAAGCTCACGTAAGATTGCATCCTGAATAATTCTATCATTTCTTTCTAATACATAGGTTTGAATTGGATATCTATTTTTTGGTGGAGTTTCTATCATAGATAAATCCTTAATACCCATAACCGACATTTGTAATGTTCGAGGAATTGGAGTCGCCGTTAATGTAATACAATCCACATTAACCTTCATTTCCTTAATCTTTTCCTTGTGGGTTACACCTAAGCGTTGCTCCTCATCAACAATTAATAATCCTAAATCCTTAAACATGATTTCATTAGATAATACCCTGTGAGTACCAACAACTATATCAACACCACCAAAGAATAAATCCTCAATGATCTTTGTTTGAGCCTTTGCAGAAACAAATCGTGATAACAGCTCCACCCTAATTCCATACTTTTCCATACGGCTTTTAAAGGTAAGGTAATGCTGACGAGCAAGTATAGTAGTTGGCGCTAGCATACATACCTGCTTTCCTGCGTATACAGCCTTAAATGCAGCACGCATCGCAACCTCTGTTTTTCCATAGCCTACATCACCACAAACTAATCTATCCATTGGACGCTTAGATTCCATATCATGTTTAATTGCGTTAATAGCTTTTTCCTGGTCGTGTGTTAGCTCATATTCGAAGTCTTGTTCAAACTGAGCTTGTTCAACTGAATCCTCAGGATATTCAAAGCCCTTTGCCATTTGACGCTCAGCGTATAAGGCAATAAGCTTATCAGAAATATCGTGAACCTTCTTTCTTACCTTAGCCTTCGCTCTAGCCCAGGCAGTAGAACCAATCTCATGAAGCTTTACATTCATTGTATCAGCTGCCGCATACTTCATTATATTAGATATTTGTTCTAAAGGAATATAAAGCCCGCTGTTGTTTCCATACATTACATATAAAAAGTCACGCTCTACATCCTCAGTTCTAATTGTCTTAATACCTAAATACTTACCAATACCATGATCGTAATGAACAACATAATCACCAACAACAAGCTCATCATAATTAGATATCTTAACAGCATTTTTATATACTGATTTATATTTTGCCTTATGTGGTATAGCCTTAGAATCAAACAACGCAGAATCATTAATAATCATTAATCCATCATAATCCATTTCAAATGATGGATATGAACCAATTATTGCATAAATATTGCCTACACATAAATTAGATAAATCATTATTAATTCTAATGAATATATTGTTTTCCTCTAACAATTCCTGAATCTTCTTAAATCTTTCAATATCCTTAAATGCTAAAACAACTATACGTCTTGTGCGTAATCCTACCAAATCATTTACTATAGCTTTTTTGTTGGCCTGGTACGGAATAACCGCCTTAACGAATACATTCTTATCTATCTTACCTATTGAACGTAATGCTTCTATCAATACGTTTGCATTATCAATCAACCTGTCTATTGAGCTAAATAAATTCATATTAGCAACACTATAGCCACCCAATCTAGATGAATATTCCTCCAAATCATAAATCATATGGTTATAGCCTTCCTTTGCCTTAACAGGATCAACTATATAAATTCTTTTATTTTCAACAAAGCTAAAAATGGTTGATTTAGTATCATCAAAAAAGCCTATATATCTAGATAGGCTTTCTAAGCCCTTATGATTTTCTAAATCAAATAAATCACGCTTAAACATATCCTCTTCTATTTGGCTTGTTTTATATTGATTTATAAATTCAAATATCTTACTCTTGGCAAGCTTAAATTCCTCATCATTATAAATTAGCTCGCTTACAGGTAATACACTTATATTATCTATATTACTAATAGAACGTTGATTTTCTACATTAAATTCCTTAATAGAATCTATATCATCACCAAAGAAATCTAATCTAATTGGGTTTTCGTAGCCCAACGGAAATATATCAATTATTGAGCCACGTCTTGAAAACTGTCCAGTTTTTTGAACAGTAAAGGTTGCCTCATAGCCTAGGCTAACAAGCTTGTAGCATAAATCATGTAGATTAAAGGACATACTGCTATCTATTCTAAATATGCTTTTATTCCATACTGATGGATGCATTTCATACTTGATAGCACCATGCATATTGGTGATTATAATTTTCTTTTTCCCTTCAAGTAATGTAGAAATTGTATTTATTCTTTCAAATAAAAAGTCACCTGTAGCGGCAATTATTTCAGCAGACACAAGCTCATCTGCAGGGAAGAACAATATGTCCTCCTCATTAAATGAAGCCGTTAGCTGATCATAATATTTTTGTGCCTCATATAAATTAGGTAAAACAACAAAAAGACTTTTATCTCCATTATAAAAGTCAGAGGCTATAAGCATTATATTAAATTCATCTGTAGATTGACCTAAGCTAATTTTACTACTTTCTCTAATCTCTCTTACTGTTTTAAGATTTGAAAAATACTCTAATAAATTCAAATTATCACCCACTCATAAACGCCAAAAAAGACCTAGAAAACTAGATCACTGCGTATATAAATATTATATGCTCAAAATATAACAATTACAACTAAAAGAAAAAAGATGTATTCCTTTTTAAGAATACATCGATTTTTTTAGTTATATAAAGCTATTATCTCTTGTAATGTAAGCTCTAGAATGCTTGGATATTGTGTTACAGGATATTTGTTAGATTCATAATAATCTGATCTATTGCCACAATATTGATTTCCTGCAGTTTCATTTCCAAAGCGTAAGCCAAAGCCATTATCATAGTTTAAGTATTCTTGGAAATCATTGTAATGATTATATGTGTAAAATACATATCTATCATTAATGTTTTTTGAATAGCTAGCTCCATAATATACAAATCTAGCGGCACCTCTAGAAATACTACTACCAGTGTTATACACCGTTTGATTATAATATGTGCCAGTAATTGTATTTTCGTTTACATATCCGCCTAATGTACCAAAGTCTGTTTCATAGTATGGAGAATATGAACCGTTAACTATATCTGGTAATAATGGCTCATATGGATATGAGCTAGTGTTACCTGAAAACTTATCTAGATTAACTCTACCATATTTACCCCAATCACTAATAGCGGCTGTTTTACCGCTGTTCTTATCATAATTACTATTAGCAGGGACCTCTCCAAACGCAAGTAAATACGCAGCAACATCATTTAAAGCTGTATATGCAGCACCATAAAATACAATATGATTGTCTGTATCTACCACATTTGGAATATATGCCAAGTAATTACCCTTTGTATCTAATACATATGTAGCGTTAGTTGCCTTAACATATTTACCATTAGATGTAATACCTAATGAGCTAGGAATATGACCTTGATCGGTAATGTCTCCACTCATTAAATTATGCTGTGTTCTAAAATATGCATCCTAAGTCGGATCGTAGCCATGTCGTTCTGTGAGCCAAGGAGTTGGGATAGGTGGTTGTCTTCCTAAGACCGCTTGGCCTCCGACTTCCTAATGAGCTAGGAATATGACCTTGATCGGTAATGTCTCCACTCATTAAATTATGCTGTGTTCTAAAATATGCATCCT
>JAZNYN010000002.1:0-1596 GCA_045594405.1 Anaeroplasma sp. | reverse complement strand
ACTAAGCCCTTAACAAATCTTAAATATTCAGGAATTAGATCCTTACACTTATCTAGGATGAATACACCCTTTGTGTATAATTGAAGACCTCTTTCTGTTCTATCAGAGTACATATCATAAAATGGCTTTTTAGGAATAAATAATAATGCATTATATGTAAGCATACCTTCAACATTAATATGAATAGATGTGATTGGGTCTTGATAATCCATAAACTTAGCTTTATAGAATGAATTGTATTCCTCATCAGTTAGCTCACTCTTATTCTTCTTCCAAATAGGAATCATAGAATTAATTGTTTCAAGCTCCTGATGTGAAGTAGACTCCTCACTATTTTCATCATGCTCGTATTTAGTTACCCAAGTCTTAATTGGATATCTTACATAATCAGAATACTTTTTAACAAGCTCCTTAATTCTAAATTCCTCTAGGTATTCAGCATAATCGTTATCCTCTGAATTGTCTCTTAGATATAAAGTTATAGTTGTACCAAATTCATCCTTTGTAGCCTCATCAATTGTATAGCTTTCTAAACCTTCTGATCTAAATACAGAGGCTGTATTATCCTTGATTGATTTAGTTATAACCTCAACCTCTTTTGCCACCATAAATGCTGAATAAAAGCCTACACCAAATTGACCAATAATATCTACGTCTGGAGTTTGCTCCTTACTAATAGCTTCAACAAATTCTTGACTACCTGATTTAGCAATAGTACCTAAATGCTCCTCTAACTCATCACGTGTCATACCAACACCATTATCCTTGATTATAAGTGTCTTTGTATCCTTATCAGCTTCAACAATAATTTGCTATTCAGTTTGTGGTATATCAGTATTAGTTAATGATAAGTAATGTCTTTTATCAATAGCATCACTAGCATTAGAAATAAGCTCTCTTAAAAATATTTCCTTATGAGTATAGATAGAGTTAATCATCATATCTAATAATTTTTTTGTTTCAGTTTTAAAATTCTTCTTTTCCATAATTAAATTTCCTTTCTAAATTTTAACTATATTTAGTATAACACATTATTTTAGCACTGTCAATACAAGAGTGCCAAATATAACTTATTTGTATCATTATTCTTATAAAACAAGTATAATTAATGTAGGGTGATTAAATATGCTAGAAAACTTTAATATACAAGCTACAAAGCTAAAAAGACAACTTAAAATGTCCGTGTATTTGCCTAATGATTACAACAACACATTAGATGACTATGATTCTGTTTTTTTACTGGATGGTCAAAATGTATTTCATGACATTTATGCTGATAACGAACAATCAATGCAGCTAGCAAAATATCTAGACGAAGCAAATATTAATAAGATTGTTTTTGCTATTCATGCACCTAAAAACCCGGATTGGAGATTGAGTGAGCTTATTCCATTTAATCTAGATAATCCCAAGCTTGAGCATGTTTTAGCTGATAGATTTAAGGAATACATCGTTGGTGAATTTATAGCACTAATGGAAACAAAATATCGTCTTAGCAATAATAAAGCTATTGTTGGCTTTAAAGAATCTGCATATACCTCTTTATATATAGGATATAATAATGACACCTTCAAAACTATTGGTATCTTCTCACCC
>JAZNYN010000001.1:0-13121 GCA_045594405.1 Anaeroplasma sp. | reverse complement strand
AAAGTAAGCTTAAGAGATTGAAAAATGTTCATGTTGAGGCTAAGGAAACTAACAATGGTGTTGCATTCCTACACAAGGTTGTAGATGGACCAACTGATAAGAGCTATGGTATTAATGTAGCCTCACTTGCAGGCTTACCTAAATCATTAATTGAAAGAAGTAAGCAGGTTTTAAATGCATTAGAGGAGGATAATAAATCTAACAGAGGTGTTACTCTAGATTTATTTGATTTTAATGCCTTTGAGGAAACACCTGAGGATATATCAAATAGTACTGCAAATAAAATAAAGAGCAGATTAGATGAAATTGATGTTAACAAGATGTCACCACTTGAGGCATTAAATCTGTTATACGAGCTAAAGGAGATTAACTAATATGGGAAATATAGTTAAGATGCCTCAGCATTTAGCTAACATGATAGCTGCAGGTGAGGTTGTTGAAAGACCTTCAAGTGTAGTTAAGGAGCTAGTTGAAAATGCAATTGATGCTAAGGCAAACTCAATTAAGGTTATACTTAAAAATGGTGGCATAGATGAAATAAAAATAATTGATGATGGTATAGGTATGGATGCAGATGATGTTACTATGTGCTTCTTACCTCATGCAACATCAAAAATCAAAACTGAATATGATTTGTTTAGAATAAATACATTAGGCTTCAGAGGTGAAGCTATTGCCTCAATTGCCTCTGTATCAACTATGCAAATTATCTCAAGCCAAACTGGAAATGAGGGTTATGAGGTAACCTATAAGGCTGGTGTAAAAAAGTCATCAAGTGTAACAAATTCTAATAAGGGTACTACAGTAACAGTATCAGGATTGTTTTTTAATACACCTGCAAGATTAAAATATCTAAAGCCAGCTAAAAGCGAGCTATCATCTATTTCATATTTGATGGATAGAATAGCTTTATCTCATCCGAATATTAGATTTACACTTATTAATGATGACAAGGTTATTATGCAAACCTCTGCATCTAATCAAAGCTCGCATTTGATGGGTGAAATTTATGGTTTAGAGGTTGCAAAGAATATTTTAGAAGCTGAATATAATGATGATGGCTACAAGGCTAAAATTACACTTGTTAAGCCTTCTATTTATCGTTCTAATAAGCTTGAAATCACACTTATTTGTAATAATAGATTTGTTAAAAATTTTGATATTACAAATACAGTTATAGATTCGTTTGCTACATATTTACCTATTGGAAAATATCCTATAGCTGTAATATATTTAGAAATTGATCCATTATTAATTGACGTTAATGTTCATCCGGCAAAAACTGAAATTAAGATTTCTAACATTGATACGATTTGTCAAAGATTAGCTTTAGAAATAAAGAATCTTTTAAAGGAGGATATTTTAATTCCTACTCGACAAATTGTTGAGCCTAAAAAGGAGCAATACAAAAAGGCGTCTATTTTTGATATGCTAGGTGATAAGCCTAGATTAAATGAAGAGCCAGCTATCTATAACGAGGTAAAATCTGAGGTAAGCTTTGATGTTGATATAAAAGAAGAGCTAAAGCTTGATATTACTCAGGATAAAGCTAAGCCAGTTGAGGTGAAACATGAGGAGCCTAAAAAAATAAAGCTTCCATATATGGAATATGTTGGTACTGTGTTTGGTACATATTTAATTTTCCAAAATAGTGATGGAATGTATTTAATGGATCAGCATGCTGCTGCTGAAAGAATTAACTATGAAAAGTTTTACAAGCTATTAGGTAATGAAAAGCAGCCTACTACTGAGCTTTTAGTTCCTATTGCTATAAGCTTTACTAAATCAGAGGCTTTATATGTTGAGCAAAACCTAGATAAATTTAAGGCTATAGGCTTTGAATTTGATCAATCAGGTGCAACAGATTATATTATACGTTCAGTTCCTTTATGGGCTAAGCTTGATGATTTAGAAGGAATCATTTATGATATTTTAAATGTTATGATTAGAAATAAAGAGGTTAGTATTATTCGTTATAGAGACCATATAGCAAAGCAAATTAGCTGTAAGGCATCTATTAAGGCTAATCATGCATTAAGCAGAATAGAAATTGATTCACTGTTAAAAGACCTAGGTGAATGTGAAAATCCTTATACCTGCCCTCATGGCAGACCAAGCATTATTAAGCTTACTCTTACTGAAATCGAGACAATGTTTGAAAGGATCCAAAAATGAAAAAGGTATTAGTAGTAGTTGGACCTACAGCAGTTGGTAAAACAAAGATTTCAATTGAGCTTGCTAAACGCTTAGGCTGTGAAATTATTTCAGGTGATAGCGTTGCAGTATATAAGGGCTTAGATATAGGTAGCGCAAAGCCTACATTAGAGGAAATGGATGGAGTTAAGCATCACTTAATAGATGTACGTAATCCAAGTGAGCAATATAATGTTGCTGAATTTCAAAAGGCTGCAAGAAGCATAATTGATTCTGAGGAGGGCTTATCATTGATTTGTGGTGGTACAGGTCTTTATGTACAATCAGTGCTTTTTAATTATGAGTTTGAAGCCCCAGAGCGAAATTTAGACTTTGCAAATAAATACCACAATTATTCTAATGAGGAGCTGTATCAATTATTAGTTTCTAAGGATAACTCTATCAATAGTGATAGAATTCATCCTAATAATAGAAAAAGAGTTTTAAGAGCTCTAGAGATTTTAGAAACTCAGAACTCTTCCATTAATTCATATAACAAGAAAAACGAGCCAGTATATGATTATTATATTTGTTATCTATCACTACCTCGAGATGTGCTATATGAAAGAATAAACAAGAGAGTAGATATAATGCTAGATGCTGGTTTAGAAAAAGAAGTGAAGGAATTATATGATAAGAATATTTTTCCACACGCAATAGGGTATCAGGAATTTGTTCCTTATTTCGAGGGATTAGTTTCTATGGAATCTGTGGTAGAGGAAATAAAGAAAAATTCTAGACATCTAGCAAAGCGTCAGGAAACATGGTTTAAGAATCAAATGAATAGTCATTTTTATATTGTTAATTTAGATGATGTAGAGGAGACTATTAATAAGATTTATTTAGATGTAAATGAATGGATGTGTAAATAATATGCGTATATATTTAATAGGCCTTCCAGGCTGTGGTAAATCAACATTAGGTAAAAAATTAGCAAATAAAATTGGATATCAATTTATTGATATGGATGAATATATAGAAAAAAGTGCATGTATGTTCATTGATGAAATTTTTGAGCAATATGGTGAGCCATATTTTAGAGCCCTAGAGCAAGCTACTTTAGATGAGTTAAAAAATATGGATAATATTGTAATAGCCACAGGTGGTGGTATTGTTGCTGATATCGAAAATAAAAAGAAGCTAGATGGTGCTTGTGTTTACTTATCGGCTGATTTAAAGACTATTGAAAAGAGATTAGAGGAATCTTCAATTATTAGACCTTTACTTGAAAAAATTACTCTAGAGGAGATTTATGCTGCACGTAAGGATAAATATGAAGCATTTCAGGATATAACAGTTGATAACTTTGATATGGATGCAGCAATAAATCAAATTGTAAAGGAGCTAGGCCTATGAAAAAAGTTCTTATTATTAATGGACCAAATCTTAATATGCTTGGAAGAAGACCAAAGGAGCATTATGGTGCTTTAACATTAGATGAGATTAATGATCTAATTATAAAGGAAAATAATAATGCTTTTGAGCTTGAATTTTTCCAAAGTAATTGTGAAGGAGCAATTGTTACAAAAATCCAAGAATGCTTAGATTATTTTGCAATAATTATTAATCCAGCAGCATATACTCATACAAGCATCGCAATTCATGATGCTTTAGAAATGTTTGATGGTATTAAGGTAGAGGTTCATTTATCACATGTAGATGAAAGAGAAGAATTTAGAAAAGTAAATTATGTGCGCTCTGTATGCACTCACCATATTAGTGGATTACTTGAGGGAAGCTATATAGAGGCTATAAAGTATTTGAAAGAATACAAATAATATGATATAATGATTATCGAACATATTTTATAAGGAGTATATATATGGTATCAAGTAATGATTTTAAAACAGGAATGACTATCCTTTATGAAGGGAAGATTTATAAAATTTTAGAGTTCATGCACGTTAAGCCTGGTAAGGGTAGTGCATTCGTTACTTCTAAGCTTCGTGACTTAAGAAGTGGCGCAATCGTTAATATCACATTTAATGCTGGTATTAAGATTGAAAAAGCTATGATTGAAAAGATTCAAATGCAATATCTTTATGATACAGGAGATGCTTTATGCTTCATGGATAATGAAACTTACGAGCAGGTTGAAATTTCTCATTCATTAGTAGAAGAGGAAATGAAGTATTTAAAGGAAAATGAAACTGTTCATTTAGAGAAGTATGGTGAAGAAATTTTAGGTATCATTTTACCAGATAAGGTTACATTAAAGGTTACTCAATGTGACCCTGCTGTTAAGGGTGATACAAAAACAAATGCATTAAAGGATGCATATGTTGAAACTGGTCTATTAGTTAAGGTGCCAATGTTTATTGAAGAGGGTGAGGATATCATCATCTCTACAGAAACTGGTAAATATTCTAGTAGAGCTTAATTATAGGAGTGTAGAAAGTTGGACATACAATCGAGTATCTTAATTTTAACATCAGCTGCTAAATTTAAGCCTGTGCTATTAGCAGTAATGATTATTTTAATATTCTGTTCTGCATTTTTCTCAATGAGTGAAACTGCGTTTTCTTCATGTAATCAAGTAAAGCTTCAAAAGGCTGTTGAGGATAGAAAGCGTGGTGCTAAGAAGGCACTTCATTTAGCTGAGCGCTTTGATAAGACTGTTACGACATTACTAATAGGTAATAATTTAGTTAACACTGCTTTATCAACTGTTGCGGTTGGTTTCTTTGGTTCTTTATTAATAGAAACTGGTATATCAGCTGAATTTATGTCAACATTAGTTGTTACTATTGCATTATTAATCTTTGGTGAAATTATTCCTAAGATGCTTGCAAAGAATAACCCAGAAAATGTTGCAAGAGGTGTAAGCTACATTGTTTATATTATTTCTCTTATTTTCTATCCAATAAGTATTATTTTTATAGGTCTTCAAAAGTTAATGAAGAAAAATGAAGATGAATCTGAAATGGATGAAAATGAATTAGAAATTTTAATTCGTAGATTAAGAGAAGATGGCGTTATTGAAGAAGATGAATGTGAAATGATTTTCAAAATTTTCGACCTTAAGGAGCGCTGTGCTGAGGATATAATGGTTCCACGTATTATGATGGAGGCTATTGATTATTCTTCAACATTAGAAGAAGTTAAGGATTATATGATTGCTTCATCTTATTCACGTATTCCAGTATATAAAAAGGATCGTGACCATGTAATCGGTATTTTATATGAACGTGACTTCTTAAAATCTTTAGCTAAAAATCCAAAGATGTCATGGAAGAGATTAATCAAGCCTGTTAAGTTTGTTTCAGGTGCTATGAAGATTGATGATTTGATTCGTGCATTCCAAGAGGCTAAAACACATATGTTTATTGTTTCAGGTGAATATGGTGATGTTTTAGGCTTAGTTACATTTGAGGACGCCTTAGAACAAATCGTTGGTGAAATCTATGATGAAACTGATATTCCAGGTGAGGATGACCTAAGATTTGAAGTATTAGAGGATGGTAGCTATCTAGTTGATGCTGAATTCTTTGTTGAGGATTTATTTGAGAAGCTATCTATTGGTAATGCTCCAGAGGATATTCCTAGTAAGATTTCAGGTTGGCTATTTGAAAAATGTGAAAGCTTACCTCAGGTTGGCTTTGAGTTTAATTACTTAGCATCATACACAATGTATGATGATCAAGAAGAAGCATATACAGATTATAATAAGATGGTTACCTTCTCAATTTCAGAGGTAGAGGATCGTCGTATTAGCCTTGCAAAGGTTATTATCAGAGATGCTACTGAAGAGGAAATTGAAGAATACACTGAAGCACAAGACTAGTCATATTGGCTAGTCTTTTTTCATATATTAATTTGGTGATATTTGTGTTAATTTTCTCTGGTGGGAAAACTGCAGGCCATGTGTATCCACTCATTGCTTTAATTAAAGCATATAGTAACGAGTGTATGTTTGTGGGGAATTACGATTCGATTGAAGAAAAAATATGTAAGGAAAATAATATTTCATTTATTGGAATAAACAAAAAAAACAATAAGATTTTAAATATGCTAATTGGATATAAAGAGCTAAAGGAGAAGCTTAAGAGCTATCAGATAGATGGAATTATAGCTACAGGTGGATTTACCTCATGTGGGGCATGCTTATACGCTTATTTAAAAAATATACCTTTATTTTTAATAGAGGAAAACGTAATCCTAGGTGATGTCAACAGATTATTCTCCTTTTATGCAAAAAGAGTATTCTTAACTTATGAGGTTCCATCAATGCGTAAAAATTTTATGATAACAGGACTTCCGATTCGTAGTAATATAGGTACTAAGGAAATAGATTATGACTATGATGTTTTAGTAATTGGCGGTTCATTAGGCTCAAGGCCATTGTGTGCTGCTGCAAGCATTATTTCTAACAAAAACAAGGTTGTACTTATAGCAGGAAAGTATTATAAGGAATATGAACACTCATCTAGTATGAGGGTTATTGAATATACTAATGATATTTATTCCTACATAAAAAAGGCAAGGGTGGTTGTCTCTAGGGCAGGTGCCTCTACACTCCAGGAAATAATGTATTTTAACAAGCCGATGATAATAATTCCTAGTGAAAAAACAAAGCGAAATCATCAGGTTTTAAATGCCGAGTTTTTAAAAGAAAAAAAATGTGCAATTATCATTAAAGAGGCTAATGTTAAAAGGGATATAAATCGCTTCGTAGAATTAATTTTAAGAGATAACAAATTTAGGAATAATTTACTTAATAATCAATCAAAATTAGTAAACTTAAATGCAAAGCATTTAATTTTATCTAAAATAAAGGAAGATTTAAAGTGAAATTTGTAGATTTTGTTAATGATAACTCATTAGGTAAAATTGTTTTTGATGAGGAATTTAAAAACCTTACTACAATTGGCTTAGGTGGTAAGATAAGGGTATTATTCTATCCTCTAAGCATTGAAAAGCTTTGTTTTGCATTTAGATATATTAAAGAAAATAATTTAAAGTATTTTGTGATAGGAAATGGTTCAAATACCTTAGCCTTAGATAATGCTTATGATGGTATTGTGATTTCACTTAAGGAGCTAAAAAAAAGCTTTATTGCCAAGGATAACATATTAACTATATCTGCAAATTATCCTACTATTAGGCTTGCATATGAGCTAAGCGAGCTTAACCTAGGTGATCTTTCCTTTTTAGGAGGAATTCCGGGTACAATAGGTGGTGCTATTTATAACAATAGTGGTGCTTATAATGATTCAATTAAAAATCATTTAATAGATGTTACCTATATTGATACTAGTGGGAATCTGGTTACATTAGATAATAGTAAGCTTATGCTTGGCTACAGAATGAGTGTTTTTCATAAAATAGAAGGGATAATAGTATCGGCAAGATTTTGTGTTAAAAGCATTGATACAAAGGCTATCTTACTTCAAAGATTAAATCAAAGGAGAAAAAGTCAACCATTAAATGAAAAAAGCATGGGCTCTATTTTCAAAAACAGCCCAATAATTCCTAGCTATAGGATTATAGATGCTCTTAATATGCGTGGTTTTAAGATAAATGGAATTGAGGTATCGAATAAGCATTCAAATTTTATAATTAATGCAAATGAAGGAAATTCAAAGGACGTCTTAAAGATAATAGAGATAATTCAAAAACGAGCTAAGCTTGAATTTGGTATTAGCCTTGAATATGAAATTACTTTAGTTAATTAGGATATTGAAAAATTTACATTTATAATGTAAAATAAAAGTTGACGATTACTATTGATAACAGGAGGTAATTTTATGATTTTTGATGAATATGATCAATTAGAAGCTGCTAAAACGAAGATTAAGGTTATCGGTGTTGGTGGTGCTGGTAAAAATGCAATAGATCACATGATTGAAAATGCTGTTCAAGGTGTACAATTTATTGCTGTTAATACTGATGCACAGGATTTAAAGGTTTCTAAGTCTGCAAATAGATTATTAATTGGTAGAAATAGAACTAGAGGTCAGGGTGCTGGTGCTAACCCTGTTGTTGGTAGAGAGGCTGCATTAGAGAGTGTAGATGATATCCATGAAATGATTGGCGATGCTCAAATGGTATTCGTTACTTGTGGTATGGGTGGTGGAACAGGTACTGGTGCTGCCCCTATTATTGCAAAGGTTGCTCGTGAGCATGGCTGCTTAACTGTTGGTATTTGTACTAAGCCATTTATATTTGAAGGTCCTACAAGAATGAACAATGCTGCTCAAGGTCTTGAGGAATTAAGAAAATATGTTGATACATTAATCGTTATTCCAAATCAACGCTTACTACAGGTAGTAGATCCATCTACAACAATGCTAGATGCCTTTAGAGAAGCTGATAATGTATTACGTAAAGGTGTTCAGGGTATCGCTGAAATCATTGCTGTACCTGGATTAATTAACGTGGATTTCGCCGATGTAAAGACAGTTATGAAGGATAAAGGTACTGCGTTAATGGGTATCGGTGCTGCATCAGGTCCTAATCGTGCATTAGAGGCTGCACGTCATGCAATTCACTCTTCATTATTAGAGGTTACAATTGATGGTGCAACAGATGCTATCGTAAACATTACAGGTTCAGAAAAGCTATCATTAACTGAGGTTGATGTGGCAATTGCTGAAATTAGAAATAACTGTGGTAAGGATTTGAACATCATTTATGGTGCTGCAATTAATAATGACCTAGGTGATGAAATTGTTATTACAGTAGTAGCTACTGGTTATGAGCTAAAGGCTCAAAACAGCGGATATGATGAATTAGCTGAAAACATTTATCGTAATATGTCTAATGACAATATCACTTATGGTGGCTTAGAACAATATCATGCTTCTGTAACAGCTGATAATAAGGATGAAGAAGAGGAATCATTATCAGGTGGTCTAGAGGATATCTTCGGTATGAAGAAGAGTCGTCGTGAGGAAAAGCTTCGTATGAAGGAAGAAAAGAAGAGAAAAGAATTTGAAAAGAAGCAGGAATCACAAGCTCAACCACAAGCTCGAGCTGGTATGCCTGATTGGTTAACTAGAAAGTAAATTATATAATCACTCTTGTTTAGCAAGGGTGATTTTTTTATTTTAAAAAAATAACCCGCAAAAACGGGTTATTTATCTTTGAAGCTTCAATTTAGGGTAATACCCTATTTTGATGTAGTGCTTTTACTATAGTCTCTTTAATTCAGTGTTATAACGATGAATTCTAAAATTATGATTTTTCTTTTCTTTGTTAATATCTCTAAATAGATGTCTATCGTTATCAAATAGCTGCTGATCAAGTGATTCATTAATTATCGATATATTTCTAATAATATTTTTCTTTTGTACCTCAGCCTCATTTTTATTTTTACGAATATCAAGAGTAATATTTTGATTTCTATCTCTTACCTGCTTGTTTAGTAAAGATGTTTGATATTTAAGAACTGTTGGAAGTCTATCTACTAAATCATCCTTTAGCTTAACAAAATCAACAAGTCTTTGATTAAGCTTTTCCTCTTCCCTTAATCTATTCTTGATGTTGTTTTCCTTATTTAGAATAAATTGGGCATCAAGATAATTAATTTCCTTATTGAAGGTATTAACAATTTCATCTAGATTATCATTTAGGGAACTGAAGTTACTATAGAAATTATTTAATTCAATCTTTTGGTCATTAACTAAATATCTATTCTTTAGTTCATAATCATTTTCTAAATTACGCTCTATTTTTAGGAATTCATTATTCATTTTATGAATCTTGGTTGATATTTCAGTTCTTTCATTTCTGTTCTTCGTAGAATTTATATTATGAGTTTTATTTAAAGCTTCTAAATTTCTATAGCCCTTACGTCTAATTGCTTTAGTCTCTGTCTCATAACGCATCCTATTTTGCTTAACAGAATTGTCATTAGCTCTATTAGCAGAATTCTTAAATTTGTTAGTCAATTTATATAGCTTTTTAGATAAATAATTATTTATATTATCGAATGTAGATACTGATGTTGATATAAACTTATCAATCTTAAAGCCTTCCTTGCCTTCATATAATCTGTAAAGGCTTGTTGAAGTAAAATTATTAAATATCTTCTTCCATCTTGCTGTGAATGCTTGAATGCTTTTCTTGTAATTACGATATGCCTTAGTGTTTTTAGTTTGGATTCTTTTGATATTATTTACACTACGGTTATATTGCTTATCATAAGCAATTAGCTGCTTTTCAATTACCACTAATTCCTTTTCAAGTGCTTTAGAGCTCTTATCAATATCTAAAATTTTATAGTTTATACCCTTGATAGTCATCTTATTTTTAGATATTTTTTCTTTATAGGTTTTTTTGTTTGTAGGTTGATATTTTATTCTGTGTATTAGCATAGAGCTTTCATTTTTAAGGCTGTAGCTACGACGAATAAAAATTTCTTTAGTCTTATTATAGTTTTCTAATGTATCCTCAAATTGCTTCTTTTTAGTTAATAGCTTTTTATTTTTTGTTTCGTAATCAAGTAATATAGAATTATAGAAGTGTCTATATTTAAACTTTTCAACGAAGTCCATACGCTTGTTAACTAAATCTGTTTGCATAGCATTTAGGTCATCAAGAAGCACTGTATAGTATTCTACAATAATACCTACATATGTTTTAGCAAGCTCCTTACGTTCAGCTTCCTTTGTGTTGTGAAGAAGTATCTTCAATAATCTAGGAGTATATTCATTTAGCTGTTCAATTAGCATACTAAATGATGATATTCCAATGAAGGCACATTTAATTTCACGAGTAAATCTAGAAAATAAAGCATCCTGGTTAATTGTATCAATTTCAAACTGATTTTTTCTTAAGATAATTTCTTTTTTAGATTCCTCTAAAATGTTCATTTTGTTTAGATTATAGCCAAGTAAAATATTTTCTTTTTCTATCTTTTTTCTTTCTAAATCAGACTTTAGCTTATTGATAGTTTCAAACTTACGATTATCATTTTCTAGTCTAAGTCTATCTCTTGTATTATCATTTTGAGTTTTGGCAATAGATTGCTTGTATTTAATTTGATTATAATCATTTAATAGCTTACATTTTTCAATTTCAAGCAATGTTTTAACGATGTAATATTGTCTAGTTTTAAGATATTTAATTTCTTCATATTCATGAACCAGCTTGCTAAGGGTATCACAACCCTCGATTTCAAGCTCGATAGTTTGAACCTTAGTAGTATTTGCTTCTAGCTCCTTTAGCAATGAAGATTCAGCTAAATCAAGATCCTTCTTAAGACCATTATTTTTAATTTGATTTTGATTTTTTACGATGTTAGCCTTTTGTGTATATTTTTGATTTGCTAAATCAATAGCTAGCTTTAAATCAACATTAAATATATTATCCTCTTCCTGGAATCTTTTGTTTTTAAGCTGCTCAGTATCTGTGATATCCTTAACAGCCTTATTACGCTTAAGCTCTAGGATTTGTCTATTATATCTATTTTTTTCAAAATCCTTTTGATATGATAGCTCTAGCTTTCTTAGGGATTTATTGCTTTCTTTTTTTATATTAATTGCTGATTGATAAAAAGCCTTATTTTTAAGCTTGATTTGATTTTTATTTTGCTTTTCCTCCTCTTCAGTATCGAAATTATCCTTGTTAAGAGGAGCCATTTCAATATTTTGAAGACGGTTAAGCTTAAGCATTTGATAGTGATATTTTCTTGTTTCTAAATCTACAAGCTTATTATGCTTTTGCTTAATTTCTGAAATTGTATCCTCTAAAGATGTTAAAGCAATAACGAAGTCTTTTTGGATGTTCTTCATTTTTTGTGCAAGCTCTAAATGCTGCTTTTCCTTTTCCTGGTTGAAGATCTCTAGCTTTTTGTTGTGCTTAATTTTTGCCTCATCGATAGCTTTTGCTTTTTCAGCAGAAAGAATTTTAATGGCATCATTTAAGCTAATACTTTCCTGAAGCATTTTTTCCTTCATTTCATTTTTAAGCTCTGTAAGCTTATCCTTAATTTGAATATACTCTTGATTCTTTTCTTCAATAACCTTCTTAAAGGTTTCGATTAGATTCTTCATTTCATAATCGAAATCAACAAGCATAGTTTCATAATTGCTATCAAGTGCAGAAAGCTTTTTTTCAAGATCATTATTATTTTGTGCTACAGATTGACGATAATGAAGCTTGGCAATTTGAGTTTGCTCATTAAAGCGTTCGATGGTTTTTTCATATTCATCCTCTAATACGGAAATAGTTTGGATAGTAGTAAGATTATAATAATTTATATCCTGTTCAATTTGATTGATTTCATTTTCAATATTTTTAATTGTTTCAACATTATTAAGCATTTCCTGTTCACGCTTTTGTGCATAATCATTAATAATAATGTCTAGCTCATTTTTAAGGTTATCATTAACCTCTGTTTTTTTCTTATCACTTTTTACGACTATTGAGCTGTAGGTAGAATGGATATTCTCAAGCTTTTTACTTGTGTCGTTTTGTGTTTGGAAGGAAGCATAGTTTAATGAGTTTGATTGCTTTGTTAATCTCTTGTTAAGATTAACATCATCAGTATTAGCACAAACTGAGCTTATTAAGTTTAATAATTTTTCGTTTAGCTTCTTAATAGATGTTTGATAACTCATGATTAAACCTCCTTCATTGCATACTTATTTATTATATTATATAATTAATTTAAACTTTAGTAAAGAAATAAGGTGTTACTTTTGAAGTGCTTTTGTAAAGAAGATATGACAATGCTATCTATAAACAGATACGAATTATATGAATGCCCTTTATGTGGCTTTATAAAGAAGAAAAATGTTTTATCCTCTTGCTTAGAAAAGGCAAGATATGATCAGCATATTTGTGATGATGGATACATTAAATATATGAATGAGGTCTATGCTAAAATTAAAAATCATCTTATAGATGGTTTGTCCCTAGATTATGGCTGTGGACAAATTCATGCCTTAAGTGATATTTTAGTAGCTGATAATAGGGTTTGC